>JBASAI010000371.1:0-8811 GCA_049650525.1 Arcobacteraceae bacterium | reverse complement strand
CTGTAACAGAGCGAACATTTTCTTTAATAGGTACGATTTCACCTTTGATCTCATTTTTGATCACTTTGAGTCTTTTTTTAAGAATGAACGATGAAAATATCATTTTTAATCAAACTTTATTTACTTGGTTAAATATCGATAAACTTAATATAAATATGGGATTATTAGGTGATAACCTTTCTATATTTATGGCGATGTTTGTTACTTTTGTTGGATGGTTGATCCATATTTATGCTGTTGGATATATGAAAGGTGATAAAGGTTTTGGGAAGTTTTTTGCTTACTTTAACTTATTTTTAGCATCGATGTTGATCCTTGTTCTTGCAGATAATCCAGTTATTTTATTTATAGGATGGGAAGGTGTTGGAGTGTGTTCATACCTTTTGATTAAATTTTATTATGGAAAAGCTGAAAATGTTATTGCAGCAAACAAAGCATTTATCGTAAATAGAATAGGGGACTTTGGTTTTTTACTTGGGGTTATCACACTCTTTTTTGCGATGGGTGAAGTTGATCTCTCTTTCTCATCTATTGAAGCGAATCTTATGACAGCTTCACCAGAGCTATTGACACTTGCAGGTTTTTTACTGTTTGTAGGTGCGATGGGTAAATCTGCTCAGATACCATTGTATATCTGGCTTCCAGATGCGATGGCAGGTCCTACACCGATCTCTGCACTTATTCATGCGGCTACTATGGTAACAGCTGGTGTGTATATGGTTGCACGATTTCACTTTTTATATATTGATTTAGCTGAAATTGGATTGTTTATTGCGTATATTGGTGCTTTTTCTGCACTATTGGCGGCATTTATAGCGACACGGCAAAATGATATTAAAAAAATACTTGCATATTCTACTATGAGTCAGTTGGGATATATGTTTATAGCTGTTGGGTTAGGATTTTATTCTACTGGATTATTTCATGTATTTACACATGCTTTCTTTAAGGCTATGCTTTTTATGGGTGCTGGTGGAGTTATTATGGCATTACATCACCAACAAGATATTTTTAAAATTGCACAAAATAGAGCATCGTTACCGATTATTGGATTTACTTTCTTAGTAGGTGTTATTGCTATCTCTGGGATCCCTCCATTTTCTGGATTTTTCTCAAAAGATGCCATTTTAGCAGCTGCTTTTCAAGAAGAGCAATATTTTATTTGGGCAATTGCAATGTTTACAGCATTTTTAACAGCTTTTTATATGTTTAGACTTTATTTTATAGTTTTTGTCGCTCCATCATCAAAACAAAAGAAATATGTATATACTCCAAAAACAGTGACATTCCCTCTTCTTATTCTAGCAATAGGAGCAATCGGAGCTGGATTTTTAAACTTCCCTGCTATATTTGGTGGTGAGCATTTTGTGGATACATGGCTAGCTCAATTAAATTCTAAAACAGTACATTTAAGTCATAGTACAGAGTATATTTTAATGGTTCTATCTGTTGTAGTTGCAGCTTCAGGTATCTTAGTCGCATATAAAAAATATGCAAACTTTGATGTAAGTAAACCTGAACTTGAGGTTGGACTCATTGGAAATAAATTTTACATTGATGAGATCTATGATGTAGTTTTTGTTAAAACACTGAAAAAACTCTCTTCATTTATTGATAAAGTCGTAGATGATAAGATTATCGATGCGTTTGTGATGAACTCTTCAAATGGTTTTGTAAACATTGGTAAAAAAGTAGCGATGCTACAAAATGCAAATGTTAGATTTTATGCAGCATTTATGCTTGTCGGAATGACCTGCATATTTATTTATATATATTTTAAGTTAGGATTATAGTATGAGCCCAGATATACTTTCGTTTATTATATTTTTACCAGCGGTTGTAGCATTTGGTTTAATGCTTACAACTCGTGATGTAAATACAATTAGAAATATAGCATTTTTAACTACTACTGTTATTTTAGCAATGGTGTTAAAAATCTATATCGATTTCGAACCAAGTGCAGGGATGCAATTTGTGACCAATGTTTCATGGATAGAATCATACGGTATCAACTATTATGTTGGACTTGATGGTTTTTCTTTGACTATTTTGATGATGATTGCTATTTTAATTCCTACAGCTTATTTGCTTTTATGGGAAGGGAAAACAAAAGGATATTGGATTAATATGCTTTTGGTTCAAGCAGGGGTAACAGGAACACTGCTTTCTCTTGATGTTATTTTATTTTACTTCTTTTGGGAAGTGATGCTTTTACCAGTATTTTTAATGATTGGTGCTTATGGTTTTGGAGATAAAGTAGGAACAACGATCAAAGTTACAGTCTATACTATGGCTGGTTCTTTATTGATGTTTGTTGCTATTGTTTATCTAGGTGTAGCACACCACAATGAGTTTGGAACTTGGTCATTTGCTTATAATGAACTTGTGAAAATAACTTCGTTAGATTATTCTACAAAAGTATGGTTGTTTTTGGCATTTTTAGCGGCATTTGCTATTAAAATCCCACTTTTCCCTTTACATACTTGGATTATGGAAACATACAAAAATGCGCCAACTGGGGCTGTATTTTTACTCTCTGCTATTATGGCAAAACTAGGTGTGTATGCGATTGTAAGATTTATGATTCCAATTTTTCCAGAAATTTATGTAGAGTTTTCCATCTATTTTGTTTCTCTTGGATTGTTTGGATTAGTGTACTTTGGTATCGCTGCTTTTATGCAAGATGATATCAAAAGAATGTTTGCATATGCTTCTGCATCTCACTTGAGTTTTATAGCAGCTGGTATATTTTCACTCAATGAATATGGAGTTAATGGAGCACTATATCTGATCATCGCACATGCAATTTCAACTGGTGCACTATTTTTACTTGTTGGTTTGATGCATGAACAAACTGGATTTAAAACGATAAAAGATCTAGGTGGTATTGCAAAACAAGCACCTATATTTACTTTTATATTTGCTGTTATGTTGTTTACAAATATTGGATTACCAGGTACAAATGGATTTGTATCAGAACTACTTATTATCATGGGTATTTACGAATTTCACCCAATATTAGGGTACATTGCTGCTACATCAGTGATCATTGGAGCATCATATATGTTATGGATGTTTCAACGAGCTATCTTACAAGATAGACCAGAAGGAGCTGTTGCTTTAAAAATGAGAGACTTAAAGATAAAAGAGATTATTGCTTTTATCCCTTGGGTTATATTAGTATTTTTTATGGGATTGTATCCTGATATTTTTATCGATAAATTTGAGCCTACAGTTACACACTACTTACAAGATATTTTACACATTGGGGGAACAAAATGAGTGAATTTTTCTATCTAATACCTGCTTTAACTGTTTTAATCGGGGCTTTGTCACTCATGTTTATGAGTATGTATGATAAATATGAAACAAAAGATTTTATTACTGTTTCAACACTCTTTTTAGTAGTTGCTTTAGGATTTTCTTTTGTTGAGTCTTTTGATTCGTATTCGGTGAGACCTTTTAGTGATCTATTGAACAATGTATTGATATTTGATACTTTTTCAAACTATTTTAATATTTTGTTAATTGTTGGGACAATCTTGACACTTTTAATAGGTGAACATTATTTTCAACATCGATCATATTTTAAAGGGGAATTCTTTTCGATTTTATTATTCTCATTATTTGGAATGATGATCCTGTCACACGCAAATGAACTTATCACTGCGTATATCGCTTTAGAGATCGCTTCTTTTGCTGTCTATATTATGGTTGGATTTAATACTGAAAATTCTAAAAGAGTTGAAGCGATTTTTAAATACCTAGTGTTGGGAGCTTTTATGGGAAGTTTCTATTTACTGGGAACTGTTCTTGTATTTGGAGCTACGCAAAGTACAAACTTAACTGAAATTGGAGCATATATCGCTACACATAGTGGTGATGATATGATTTTGGTGTATATTGGATTGACTTTGATCTTATTTACATTTTTATTCAAAATTGCTGCATTTCCTTTTCAGTCTTGGGTCTTAGATATCTATCGAGGTGCACCAATGCTTATTACAGCATTTATGGCATCTGTTTTCAAAATTGCAATTTTCTCGTTTTTCATGAGAGCAGTTTTACAAAACTTTGCTCCAATAATTGACTTTTGGGATACTATTATCTCTGTTATTATTATATTTACTTTAGTGTTTGGTACATGGCTTGCTATAACACAAAATATTGTAAAAAGAATGCTAGCTGCTTCATCTATTGTACATACTGGATATATGCTTTTAGCATTTGTAGCGTTAAGTTATAAAGATGGTGAGATAGTTAATATTGATGCTTCATACGCAATTTTATTTTATCTTATTGCATATTTATTATCTGCTTTAGGATCATTTGGGTTAGCTTCACATATTATCTCTGAGACAAATGTAAAGGTTACCTATGATGATTTTAAAGGATTGGCTAAACAAAGACCATTTTTAGCAGCAATGATGACGATCTTTTTATTCTCACTAGCAGGTATCCCATCTACTATAGGATTTATTGGTAAGTTTTATGTATTTACAGAAGCTATTAGTGCAGGGTATGCTGGGCTTACTATTGTAGCGATAATTGCAACTATTGTTTCTGTGTATTATTACTTTAAACTAATTGCTGTGATGTACTTTTATCCTCCAAAAGAGGAGTGTATCGCAGAAGAGTTTAATGATAAAAGAGTTTCAACTTATGCGATTGCATTTGTAGCGATTCTTACTGTGCTTGGTGGTGTTGGTTCTGCAATTGTATTCTTTATTCCAGTTATGAATATTGATTCAATTATTGCTTTAACACAAACAGCTGTCCAGTCTTTGTTTATAGGACAATAATTATAGATTAAAAAACTCATTTTTGAGTTTTTTAATCATCTCTTCTAACCCTTTCATTTGGTATATTTTTTCTCTTAACAATAGTACACTATAGTATCTTTAATAAAAAAAAGTTATAATGCAAAATAATTAGAAGGATGGTATGTGGGGTTTTTAAAAGTTTTTTTTATACTTATGATATTGTGTATGAATATGTACGGACAAGGTGATAAGTTAGATACTATCATAAAAACTAATACATTAAAAGTATGTATTTGGACAAATTACTATGGTATATCATACCTTGATAAGCGGACACAAAAACTTGTGGGTATTGATAGTGATTTAGCACAAGAGTTAGCAAATGATTTAGAAGTAAATCTTGAGTTTGTTCCAAGTTCATTTCCTAGATTTATCAATGATATTAAAAATGATAAATGTGATATTGCAATGTTTGCAATTGGAAATACAAAATATAGAAGAGATAAAGTTCGATTTACAACTGCTCATTTACAAAGTGATATTTATGCCGTGACTACAAAAACGAGTTCAAAAATTAAAAATTGGGAAGATATCGATAAAAAAGGTATAGTTGTAGCCGTTGCAAAAGGGACATATCATGAAACGGTAATGAAAGAAAAACTTCACAATGCAGATCTGTTAGTTGTCACAAATAATGGAAGAGCCGAAGAAGTAAAAGCAGGTCGTGCTGATCTATTTATGGCTGATTATCCTTTTGGAAAACGGATGTTAACACAAACTAATTGGGCGAAGCTTATTGTACCAAAAGAAATATATCATATGACACCTTATGCTTGGACGATGGCATATGGAAATGATAAATTTTATAATAGAGTTGAAAAGTTTATTGATGATATAAAAAAAGATGGAAGACTGCTTCATTTTGCCCAAAAGAATGGATTAGAATCTATTATTAAAATGGATTAAACCTAAAATTAGTGTATTAATTTTCTTGTGTAATTTATAATATTTAAGTCTCTTATAAATATTATGTTAAAATATTGTATTGAAGGAAACTTATTGAAACTATTTTATCGACCATTTTTTATTATATTAGGAGTAGTTTTATCTTTAAATGCAGTAACTTTTACTCAGGAAAGTAGCTCTACTGTAAACAATAATTTAACACAACAAGAACTTTTGTATTTACAAAAAAAAGAAAAAATTAGAATGTGTGTTTTACCAAATTCTTTACCTCTAGAAGAGATTGATTCGGATGGAAAACATAACGGAATAAGTGTTGAAATCATCAGTATAATTTCTCAATATATCAATAAACCTATTGAGCTTTATCTGACAAAAACATGGACTGAATCACTAAATACTATTGAACAAAAGAAATGTGATATTTTACCTTTAGCCATGAAGATAGAGCAACGAACAGCTTATATGAATTTTACAAAAGCGTATATACATGATCCTTTTGTTGTTATCACCAAATTGAACCGAGTGTTTATCAAAGATTTATCAGCACTTTCAAATAAAAAAATTGGAATAGTAAATAGTTATGCAATAAATTCTATTTTACGATCAAAAAATCCATCGATAGATTTTGTTAATGTCAAAAGTTCAAAAGAGGGACTTGATAAAGTACGAAATAATGAGTTGTTTGGATATATAGATACCCTTAGCGTAGCAGGATATCTTATCCAAAAGCACTCCTTAGTTGATCTTAAAATTAGCGGAGAATTAGAATTTGATTTAAACCTTTCAATTGCAACTCGTAATGATGAACCTTTATTACATGATATTATGCAAAAAGCACTTGATTCCATTTCTGAAAATAAAATTCAAACAATTATTGGAAAATGGATATCAATTAAGATTTCTCGTGAAACAGATTACATAACTTTATGGAAAATAAGTGCTGTTTTTATTTTTATATTATTTGCAATTTTGTATAAAAATAGAACTGTTAATTTGTTAAATAGAAAACTAATGAGACTCAATCGAGTTTTTAGCGAGCAGCAGAAAATGATAGATAAATATGTTTTAATTTTAAAAACAGATTTAAAGGGAATTATTACAGAAGTAAATGATGCGTACTGTAAAGTAATAGGGTACGAAGAGGATGAGCTTATAGGTAAAACACATGCCATTATAAAGCATAAAGATATGGATGATGAATTTTTTAAAAATATGTGGGAAGATATCAAAAATGATAGAATTTGGAATGGTGAGATCAAAAACAGAACAAAAAATGGAGAAACTGTTTATTTTTTATTAAATATCGAACCTGCATTTAAAGATGGAAAAAAAGTCGGATATCTTTCAATCAGTGAAGATATTACCCATAAGAAAGCAATAGAAAAGCTTTCTATTACTGATCAGCTCACACAACTATATAATCGTCATAAGTTAGAAGATTCTTTTGCTATAGAGATTTCAAGAGCTCAAAGATACAATCGTTCTTTATCTACAATTTTAATCGATATAGATTATTTCAAATCTGTAAATGATACTTATGGACATGATGTAGGTGATGAAATCTTGCAAAGTGTAGCAACTATACTTCGTGATAATATACGGTTAACTGATCTTGTTGGAAGATGGGGTGGAGAAGAATTTATTATAATAGTTCCTGATTCAACTTTAGAAGAGGCAAGGCAATTAGCCCAAAAGATACGAAAAGTAATTGAAAATTATGATTTTAAAAGTATTGGTAAAAAAACAGCAAGTTTTGGTGTCTCTACTTTCGTTTTAAATGACACCAAAGAATCATTTGTTAAAAAAGCAGATATTGCTTTATACAATGCTAAAAAACAGGGCAGAAATAAAGTAGTTGTTTTTAAGTAATATGATTGAAACACTCTTTGTTTATGGAACACTTATGCCAAATTGTCCAAATGGATATGTTTTGGAAAATATTCATGGGAAATTTATTCCTGGTACTGTAAGAGGGTATCTTCGAGATGCTGGATGGAGTGCAAGTATGGGATATCCTGGAATTCATTTAGATGAAAATGGAGATACGATACATGGTTTTTTATTTAGTTCCTCAAATCTTATAAATCATTGGGATTATTTAGACGAATTTGAAGGGGAAGAATTTCAAAGAGAGTCTGTGACTATTGAACGATATGATGAAATAGATGTTGATACTTATATTTATGTTTTAAAAGCTCATATTGATGAGATAGATGATTAAGATGAAGTTATATATTGACGCAGATGCCTTACCAAATATACTAAAGCCTATCCTTTTACGGGCTATAGAGAAAAATGCTATAGAAACATTTATAGTGTCGACCAAAAAAGTTTCTATTGGAGATTCTTCACTTTTACATTACATTATTGTGAATGCAGGTGCAGATGAAGCCGATAATCATATTGTGAAGATGGCAGAAGAAGATGATCTTATTATTACAGCCGATATTCCACTCGCTGATCGCATTATTAGTAAAAATGCACATGCTATAGATCATCGAGGGGAATTATATACAAAAGAAAATATAAAAAATTATCTTGCAATGAGAGATTTAATGCAAAGTATAAGAGAGACGGGAGAATTAACAAAAGGACCTAAGCCATTTGGGCAAAAAGACTCTCAAAACTTTGCAAATCAATTCAATAAATTTATACAAACTATAAGCAGCTAATATAAAAATATACTTTATTTTAATGAAAAAATAGTTAAAATAAACAAAGAAAATATATATGGAGATTATTATATGAAATTATACGCGCCTTGGGAAAAAGCATTTAGGAAAATTTCTACCCCATTTGAGCACTTTTTACACGCACAAACTACGACTGGATTAGTATTGATGGCCATGACTGTTCTCGCATTAGTCTTAGCTAATTCACCTATATCAGAAGCATATGCCCATCTTTTTCATATGAAAATAGATTTCAATGTAGGATCATGGGAATTATCACATACTTTACATCAATGGATAAATGATGGACTTATGGCAATATTTTTCTTTATTATTGGTCTAGAAATTAAAAGAGAGATACTTGCAGGTGAATTATCAAATATTAAAGTAGCTATTTTACCTATACTTGC
>JBASAI010000370.1:0-9409 GCA_049650525.1 Arcobacteraceae bacterium | reverse complement strand
CATCTTTTTCAACAAATTCTAAATAAATAGAGTCACCATAATCTAAGTACAACGAATATTCATCCAAAAAAATAGTTTGTTGAATATTTGACTTGTTGATATAAACTGATTCATTTGTAGATGAAGATAGATCATGTAGATAATACTCAACCATAGAAGGAGCAATAGACTGGATCTCTTGCTCTAGTTGGGTAAAACAAGACACCTTAAATGTACTAAATAAAAGATTTGAGTCTAATTGTATCGTCAACTAGTTACTAAATCCATTTAATAATGATTGCATTCTTCCTAAATCAATATCATTGTTACTATCTTCTTTTTTTTCAGGTGAAGTATTTTCTTCTGTAGGAGTTTCGATCTCTTCTTCTATAGTTTCTTCAATCGCTTCAGGTGCTTCTTTTTCTATGTTTTTTTCTTCTTCTATTGTTGTAGGACCTAAAATATTTTCAATTCTTCCTAACATTGTATCCATCTCAGATGAGTTGTGTTTTGTAGTATCATTTAAAGCACAAAGTCTACTATCAAGACCCCTATTTCGTAATTCTAGATCATCAATTTCTTCTTTCAGTATAGTGTTTTCTTCTTTTAAATTCTTTGCTTCTTCTTGTAAAGTTTCATAAGCATCTAAAAGTTGATTAAGTGCTTTACTTAATTGTTGTACAGTACCATTTTCGTTCATTTTAAATCCTTGTCGTATATTATTAGAATATTATCAAAATTTAACTGATGATTCCATCAATCTTCAGTAAAGATTTGATATCTGGTTCTTTACCTGCAAACTTCAAGTATAGTGCATTCATATCATCGCTGCCACCCTGCCCTAAAATAATCTCTTTATATCTAGTAGCTAACTCTTTATTGAAAACACCATTTTCTATAAAGAGATAATACGCATCAGCACTTAAAACTTCAGCCCATTTATAGCTATAGTATCCAGCAGCATATCCACCTGCAAATATATGAGAAAATCCATTTTGAAATTTATTGTATTTGGGAGGTTTGATCACTGAAATCTCATCTCGTACAGTATCTAAGATATCTTGCACCTCTTTTTCATTATACAGTTTTTGATGTATTTTAAAATCAAAAAGAGCAAACTCTAGCTGTCGTATTGTTGTCAGTGAAGATTGGAAATTTTTTGCATTGATCAGTTTATCGATCGCTGCATCATCTAAAATATCACCTGTTTGATAGTGTTTTGCAAACAATTTTAATACATCTTTATCATAAGCAAAATACTCCAAAAATTGTGATGGAAACTCTACTGTATCCCAAGCTACACCATTTATACCGCTTACGAGTGGATCTTTTACAGTACTTAACATATGATGTAAGGCATGACCCATTTCGTGAAAAAGTGTCACTACATCGCTGTGTCTTAAAAGTGATGGCGTTTTTTCTGTAGAAATAGGAAAGTTACATACGACATATGCTGTAGCTAAAGTCTCTTTATCCTCAACGATACTATGAGTGTGCCAATTGTTCATCCAAGCTCCACCTCGTTTATCATCTCTAGCTTCTAAGTCCATATAAAGTCGTGCTATTTTTTTTTGTGTTACTGCATCACTGATCTCATATACTGTTGCTTTTTCATCCCAAGCTTTTGCCTCTACTTGTGTAAATTTAATACCAAAAATTTTATTTAAAAAATCAAATAAACCATTTACTACACTTGTTTTTTCAAAATATGGTCGATAATATTCTTCATCTATATCATATTTTTTCTCTTTAAGTTTTTGACTATAATATCCTAAATCATAACTTTGGATATCTTCACATCCATCTTTTCTACTAAACTCTTTGAGCTCTTCAACTTCCTCTTTTGCTTTATCTTGTGAGTATTTTCCAAGCTCTAAAAGAAAATCAAGTACATCATCTTCTGATTTTGCCATTTTCGTAGCAAGTGAGAGTTGTGCATAGTTTTCAAATCCAAGCAGTTCTGCTTCTTTTTGTTTGAGCTCTAAAATTTTCTCAATAAGTTGACCATTTTGTGGAGCTCGTGTACAATATGCTTTGTAGATCTCTTCTCTTTTTTCTCTATTTGATCCATAAGTGATATATGCAATATATGATGGCATTTGAAGTGTAAACTTATATTTTGTTTTACCGTCTTTTTCATCTACAAAAGTAGCTATTTCTAAATCACTTTTTGGGATCTCTTTTACATCTTCATAATTATCAAGTATCATCTCCCAATCATTTGTAGCATCAAGCAGATTTTGAGAAAACTCTTTTCCTATTTCACTTAACTTTAAATTTAAGTTTTCTAAAGTTTGTTTATCATCATCGCTCAGTCCACAACCACCAAGTTTAAAATCTCTTATCTCATTTTCTAAAACTTTTTGTTGTTCAAGTGTTAACGCACTATTATACTTAGACTGTATATCTTTTATAGCACTATAAACAGCTTCATTTGATGAAAGTTGTGAGCTATAAATGGAGATTAAAGGTAAACACTCATTATATACTTTTTGAGTAATCTCACTATTTTTTACACTATCGATATGAAATATCGGAGTACAAAATTGTTCTAAAATTTCACCCATTTGAGTCAATGGGTGTATGAAATTTTCGTATGTTTTCTCTTCTATTTTGAGTAATTCTTCTAAATCTTTTTTATTTTTTTCTATTATTATCTCTAGTTTTTTCGCACTATTTTCAAAATCTTGTAAATCAAATTCTTTAAACATCTGTGTATGTCCTTCTATATTTTTTATTAGTTTATCATAAAACTTTTAAGATAAGTTTGCACATTCTCTCCAATAGATGACTCTTCTATTCTTATCATCTATTGATTGCTTGAAGTGCTCCAAGTAAGTATTTTGGATTATGAGAGGATTCATACATTGGATGAACTACTTTATCAGTATCAAATAAACCATAAACTGCCATTTGAGCTGTTCGTACCGAATATTCAACTGTAAATACACAATCTTTAGGAGCTTCAGCGAATTGTCCTAAAAATGCAAAATTTGTAGATCCTTTTGGGATCACATCTGGTCTATCTCCTAAATTATATGGCATAAAAAGACTATCTACAAAAGGCATTGAGACAGGAATACAATTCACTTTTCCAGCTTCAGTAATTGGTTTCATTAAATCTTGAATTTTCAAATGGTAATAAAGTTCTTCCAGTATTTCAGCTCCAGTACATTCAGCCATAGTTTTACCAATATAATTTCCTTTTCGATCAGGATGGAGTCCATACCCCCAAAAAATTTTCACATCTTTAGGTTGATTTGGGAAGTGTGGTTGTCTTGCAATTACAATCGACATAAGCCAGTTAGAGTCAGTCAAAGTTACAAGTCCCCCTGTCCCATCAACATTACCAGAAAAATTTTCCATATAATCCAAAAATGTACTATCATGCATAGTTGCAGTAAAAGAGTACCATTTTTGCAGATCAATATTGTCACAAAATGGATTGGGATTCCCAAAAGAATGGTCTTTTTTAGCTATCTTTTTCCATAACTTCCATGATCCAGATTCTGATAAACCTTTTAATTTAGCAGGACGATCCCAAGTTCCATTATCAGTACTTTCTGTTATAGAACCATTTGTGAAAAAAACAAAATCATTTTTACGAAGTGAAATTTCAGAGTGATCTTTCATATAGAGAACAGTAGCTGTTTTTTCATCAGAAGAAAGATCAAAATCAATATCAATAACTTCTTTACCTATTTCAAAGCTAACACCTTTATCTTCAAGGTATCTTTTCATAGGTCGTATAACAGAATCATATTGGTTATATTTTGTTCTCATAACACCACCTAATCTTGGTAAACCATCAACAAGGTGCATAAATCGTTTCATATATCTTCTCATCACAGCGAGACTACTCCACTTTTGAAAAGCAAACATAGTGCTCCAAATATACCAAAATTTACTCTCAAAAAAAGATTGGTTAAACCAGTCTTCAATTCGTTTATCACTTAATGACTCTTCAGAAACATAGGTAAGTTTGACAAAATCCATTTGTGATTGAAAAGACAATTCATAAGAAGAAACATCAAGTTTCTTACCATCTTTTAACAATCGAGCTTGCCCATTTGAAACAAACCGTTCATTAAATTCATACGATTCATCTCTTACAGATACAGTAGAATCTTCTAAAGATGGAATATGAGAAAGCAATTCCCAATAGCATTCATAGTGCATTTCATGCATTCTTCCTCCACGAACAACATATCCATTTTCAGGATCCCCTGCTCCATCTGTAGCTCCTCCGAGAATAAAATCTTTTTCTAAAATATGAATATTTTCACCACTTATTTTAACATCTTTTAAAAGATATACAGCACTCGCTAATCCTGCTATACCACTACCAATAATATATACTTTTGAATCATTTGTAGTTTGTTTGTTTTCTGTTTTCACTTTTATTCTCCTCATAAGTTCTTTATATGATAGTACCACCACTAATCTTTAAATTATGTTAGAGATACTTCTTTATCATTATTACGATTTTTGAGTGTTATATTTTTTGAAAAATATAACACAAAGTACCACTCCAAATAAAGCCAAAAAAGCTCCTATAAGTGATGGATAGATATATGAATATCCCAAAAACAAAGGAATCCCACCTACAAAAGCACCCAAAGAGTTCGATACATTAAAAGCAGACTGCACAAAAGCAGCACCTAACATCTCTGAGTTCTTCGCATTTTGCATCATGATGATATTTACAGGTGAGCTTATACTAAATGCCAATGCACCACAAACAAAAGTCAAGATCACAGCCATATTCTGTATGTGTGAGAAGAAAAACACCATCATAAGTGCCACAACCATCAGTGAGAGTAAAAAGATCAATGCTTTGAGTGGATTGTAATGATCAGCCAAATATCCACCGATGAGATTTCCTACAACCATACCAGCACCAGCGACAACCATCAAGTAGGAAACACTACTTATATCGAAACCAGATACATGAATTAGTAGCGGTGCGATATAGCTAAACCAAGCAAACAGTCCACCAAATCCTATAGAGATGATCATCAAAATATGCCAGGCTTTGATCGTTTTGAAAAACTCTAACTCCTCTTTAAAAGTTACATTTCGTAAAGGTTTGAGTTGTGGAATCCATTTGTACAATGCCCAAATAGTAATAAGCCCAATAAGTGCAACAATTCCAAAAGCATAACGCCAATGAAAATGATGCCCAACAAAGGTCACAATAGGCACCATCGCAAGATTTGCGACAGTTAACCCTGTAAACATAGCAGCTATTGCTTGTGCAGATTTGCCAGCAGGTGCAAGTCTCGCAGCTACTACCGTCCCTACTCCAAAAAAAGCACCGTGAGGAAGTCCACTAAAAAAACGCGACATCAATAGAGTGTTATAATCTGGTGCGATTGAAGACAAGGCATTAAAAAAAGTAAAAAGCATCATAAAAATGATCAGTACATTTTTGGGTTCAAACTTAGCACTCAGAGCCACAAGAATGGGTGATCCTACTACTACACCAAGTGCATAAGAGGAGATAAGATGTCCAGCAATAGGAATCGATACATCGATATCATTTGCCACATCAGGTAAAAGCCCCATGATCATAAATTCGGTTGTACCGATACCCAAACCTCCTAAGGCTAAGGCTATTAGTTGTTTATTCACTTTTTGTTTCCTTTTTATTTTATTGTTTTTTCTCTAAAGATTTAAACCATAATAGACATAAGTTTTTATAGATAATTGTATATGATTTAAGTTTACTCATATCTTTTTTTGCTGTTTTTTTGAAGTAAGTATTTAAAAGTAGCTTTTGTTGCTGTGTTGATAGATTAAATTCACAACATACACTTGCAAGATCAAAAAAAAGATCATTTATTCCTGCATATTCCCAGTCAATGATTTTGATACTATTTTTTGTAAATATTATATTTTTAGCATTAAGATCATGATGAGAAAGCACGAGTTGTTTTTTGTATTTTTTGAGTTTTTTCAGCTCTTGAAAAGATGCTTTGCTCATTTCTTTTGAATCTTTGTCTTTTAAAATATCATGATAGCTTTGAAAGTCTTTTTTGAGATCATATTCTTTTTGATTTGTATTAAAACTATGAAATTTTTTGATTGTTTTAGTAAGTTTGATTAATTCTAAATTTGTGAGTGTATATCTATTTATTCCGTTGATAAACTCTGTTATCATAAGAAAATTTTCTAAGTCCAGTACAAAAGGTTTTGGAGCGATGTTTTTCTGAGAAGCCTTTTTTTGTATTTGAAACTCAAAATTTCTACTAATATTTACTGTTGTATCGTCTTGAAAGACCCTTATGAGATACTCTTTTTGAGGTGTTTTGAGCTTGTAGTTTATATTGCAATAGCCCTGATTTTTTAATAATTCAAGAGTAAATGGCTGTTTGTTTTTGAAAAACTGTAATTGTTTAAGTGTTTGTATTGTTTCATTCATTTCACGCATTATATCATAATGAGCTGATATCCTTTGTATCATCTAGCTTGATACGGTGAAGTACTTTATACGGACCTTGGACATCTTTTGTTTCATATTGAGCAAATACTATTTCTCTCACTACAAACTCTCTATCATCGATATTTAACTCAGAAATCTCATTTACGATATCAGCCGTTTTGTATGCGTATTTATAAAACCCAAGCGTGATATGTGGTGTGTATTGTGCTGGATTATCATTTTCTTTTGATTCTTCATTGAGGCATTTTCGTATAGTAGTTAAACTACTAAATGCATCATAAACTTTTAAGTAAGGACAAGTAGAAAAGCTATCGCAGTGTGATAATTGTAGTGTAAAAGAGTGTAAATTTTTTTTTGATATTTGTTCAATTTTTTTGCTTATTAAATCAGTATGAAAATATTCATTTGACATCAATCCAGATGTAGCAAGTGTGATATGAGGCTGTCGTGCATAATCAGGGTGCAATCTATGAGCCAAATGTTTTTGATATCGCCCTATTTTCTCTAAACATTCAAGATCCGTCACCTCAATAGCCCAAAATCCAAAATACTTAACTCCCTTATGCCATTCGAAAAAATCCCGTAGTTCGGTTGGATAGGTTGTGTTAGATTTTAAAAATTCTGAAAACATTGTTATAAACCTTATTTTATAAAGTATCTATTTATTATAATTTTATAATACTTAAACTTAACTCTCATACAAAACAGTGACCTTTGGATTTTTAAGAATATTTATACTACTATTCCACCATCAAGATATTTGATGATAAATACTACTAAGGGACACATTGACACTCGAAAACAAACTTCAAAATTTGCCAATATCTCCTGGGATCTATCAGTACTTTGATAAAAATGGAAAACTGCTTTATGTAGGAAAGGCAAAGGTGCTTAAAAATCGTGTGAAAAGCTACTTTAAGTTTACTCCAGAGCTGCAACCCTCCCCTAAACTATCTAGTCGTATATACAAGATGATCAGTGAAGTTGAAAATATGAACTATATCGTTGTCGATACAGAAAACGATGCGTTGATTTTGGAAAACTCACTTATCAAACAACTCAAACCAAAATACAATATTTTATTAAGAGATGATAAAACTTATCCCTATATTTATATGGATACAAATGATGAGTTTCCTAGGCTTGATATCACTCGAAAAGTAATAAAGAGCAAAACGATCAAATACTTTGGTCCATTTAGTACAGGATCAAAAGATCTGCTTGATAGTATCTATGAGATAGTTCCACTTGTGCAGAAAAAGTCTTGCCTCAAAGGTGGAAAAGCATGTATGTTTTATCAGATACAAAAATGTTTGGCTCCTTGTGAAGGCAAAGTAAGCAAAGATGAGTATCAAAAACTTTTAGAGCAAGCGCTTCATCTGCTCAATAACAAAACAAAAATCATAGAAAATCTCAATGTAAAGATGGCAAAATATAGTGAACAGTTTCGTTTTGAAGATGCTATGAAGATGCGAGATCGTATCCAAACCATAACCAAGTCTCAAATCAAATCAAATCTTGATTTTGCAAAAGATGAGGATCTTGATCTTTTTGCTGTCGCACTAGATACAAATAAAGCGGTAATAGTAAAGATGTTTATCCGTGGTGGAAAACTTATATCAAGTACTCATAACTATGTAAATATCACAGAGATTACTACAAAAGATGAGATATATAAAACAGCGATGGTGAACTACTACGGTGAAAATTTACCATCAATTCCATCATCTATTTTGGTGACAGATGAGATAGAAAACACTAGTGAACTCGAGAGTTTCATCTCTGAAAAATACTCAAAAAAGGTATTTATCACTTATCCAAAAATAGGTCTTAAAAAACAATTAACAGCAATGGCAAACAATAACTGTGTAGAACTCTTAAAGATAGATAAGAACTCTACACCAAACAAAGATTATATAGCAATAAAAGAGTTATTTAACTTATACAAAGTACCTACTCGCTTTGAGTGTTATGACAACTCTCAAATGATGGGACAAGCTAAGGTTGGAGCTATGATTGTGTGGGATAAAGATAAGTTCTACAAAGAGGATTATCGCTTATACAATCTTGAGGCAAATGATGAATATGGTCAAATGAGAGAGATGCTTACTCGAAGAGTAGAAAGATTCGCAGAAAATCCAGCTCCTGATGTGTGGGTGATCGATGGTGGACAAACACTTTTAAATCTGGCATACAATATAGCACAAAGTGTGGGAGTTGATCTTGATATCATTGCTATTGCAAAAGAGAAAATCGATGCAAAAGCACATCGTGCTAAGGGTGCTGCTAAAGATATTTTATATACAAAAGATGAAGTCTTTAGACTAGAAACTTCAGATAGAAGATTGCAGTTTATGCAACGACTTCGTGATGAAGCACATCGATCAGCTATCACCTTTCATAAGAAACAAAAAAGAAAAGAAGATAAACAAATATCACTTCTAAATATCAAAGGTATTGGTGAAGCTAAAGTGAAAAAATTATTAAATTACTTCGGTACATTTGAAGAAATCAAAAGATCTAATTTAGAGCAATTATCTGAAGTATTGAACGACAAAGATGCCAAACTTATCATCGAGTACCTTAACTAAAGACCTACTCTAACTTATGGTTAATTCAAGAGTTATTCACATAGTTTTCACATAACTATTACTAGCTTAAATTAGTATAAATAGAAAAAATAATTTATGCTAATTTTGTATAATTACCAAAAAATTAAAAGGCTTTATAACCCTTTTAAAGCCTTTATATAAAGGCTTTAAACTACAATTAATATATTTTTAAATTTCATTTAAGAAAAAGTTATTCACTTCAAATATCTTTGTAAATGCCCTATTTAAAGGCTTTATTTAGAAGTATGATTTATGATATGTGAAAAACTTTTTTTTATCAAAATTATTGTAAACTCTACTTCATTTAATTTTACAAAAGGGTATAAATGACTAAAATATTTTTTATCATGCTTTATATCACTACACTCTCATT
>JBASAI010000369.1:0-1711 GCA_049650525.1 Arcobacteraceae bacterium | reverse complement strand
GTACTATACGTGGTTCTTTTCCGACTCATCTTTTACCCTTTAAATTATCATTTATTTTATCAAATCATATTGTTATTTGGAATTAATATTTTAAAAATGTTGTTTGTTTTTCTTGGGGTATTATAGTTGTTTAAACAAAAAGTAAATAAGAATCAAGTATTACAATATGTTGCATTATATTATTATCATAATATAATACAAAATAAAGAGGTTCCATTTGATGTATTAAAGGAAATATTTGCTATTTTATTTAAAAAACAAAAAAATAAACTATTTACAGATAAGGAACTAAATATAAAGGAGATAGAAAAACCTTTTACTTTTTTACATTATCCTGCCAGTACTTATTGTCCTGATATTAATGCTTTTCCAAATAAAAATATTCATCAACTTTGTAAGGATAAAAGTAAAGCTATGGAGTTTTATTATCTTGATGATAATAAGAATTAAAACCCAACCATCAAAGTAGCTTCATGTCTTCTATTATCAATTAGATGAGCATAACGCATCGTTGTTTCAATCTTTTTATGACCAAGCTGCTCTTTGATATAAAGTATATCTACACCAGATTGAGCTAACCAACTGGCATGTGTATGTCGTAAGCTATGTGTAGTAATTTTATTACGACCCAAGTTAACATTATTTTCAATAAGTTCATCAACTTTTTGTTGCCATTGTTTTGGCATCTGAATATATTGAGTACCAATAGATGTAGGTATCACTAAAGATGATTTGTTTTTTTCTTTTTGTAAATCTTTTATAACTTTTAAAACCCTATCTGTCATAGTGATATATCTATCATTACCATTTTTTGTTTTTTTGAAATATATTAAATTTGTGTGAAAGTTTACATCTCCCCATTCTAAAGATACTATTTCAATAAACCTTGCACCCGTAAAAAGCATTAAAGTAGTTATTTGATATAGTCGAGGGTTTTCATAAGCTTCAAATGTATCAAGAATAATTTTAGCTTGCTCTTGTGTTAAGAATCCAAGCATTTTATTATCAACTGTTGGCATTCTTACTTTCCCATCAGAAATAGGATTGGTAAAATTTTTTATAAGTTCGTTTTTTATAGCATAGTTTAGTATATGTCTTGCAGTTGCTAATATATTTTGTACAGTACGAGGTTTAAAACTATTAAGTTTTTCTTGTTTTAAATCTTCAAAGTCCTGAGGTTTTAATGATTTCACATCTTTATGTTCAAATTGTATCAGATGATTTTTATAAACACCACTATCTTCACTATGGCTCTTCTTATTATTTTGTGCCCATTTTTCATATTCTTTAAATATATCTCCAAAGGATACTTTTCTTTTAGTTTGAAGTATTTTAGGAAGTTCTTCATTTGTTCGTATTAGATGCTTAGCCTCAATAAGTTTATCATATGCATCTTTGATAGTAAAATTGGACTGTTTTGTTTTAAGACCAACTTTTTTTAAAGTTGGTTTTCCGTTATCACCTCTATAATTTATATAGTATGCAATATTGCCATTCTTGTATTTATTAATATAAACACCAGGATATTTTGTACTAGCTTTTTTTATTGCCATTATTCTGAAACCTCTACATTTTTAATTAGTTTAAGAAAATTTATTTCATATTATTTATACTACCCCAATATGTCAAGACAACTATCTCTAAAACCTTATTCTAATTAACACCTGTTACTTTATCCTACATTTTGTTCTGATTGAGCATGATTTTCATC
>JBASAI010000368.1:0-1746 GCA_049650525.1 Arcobacteraceae bacterium | reverse complement strand
CTACTATAGGAGTCTTTTTCATACTATTGATGAAATTAAAAGCTTCATTTTTATCTTCAGTTTCTATAAATGCAGCCGTAGGAATATTGTATTTTTTTAATATATTTTTCATATATACTTTACTACCCTCTAATTGAGCAGCCGCAGCAGATGGACCAAAAATAGTCAATCCATTTTCTTTGAATATATCAACAACACCATCAACAAGTGGTTGTTCTGGACCAACTATTGTCAGATCAATGGCATTTTCTTTTGCCCAAAGACTGAGTTCTTTGTAATCTGAAATATTAATATTTTCACCTAGAGTAGTTGTTGCACCATTTCCTGGCATAAAGTATAGTTCATGTGAAGTTTCTTCTTTTGAGAGTGCAAGTCCTATAGAGTATTCTCTACCGCCACTTCCTAGTATTAATATATTCATTTACAATTGTCCTTAAAATTTATTCGTATATAGTTATTTACAAGGATTTTATCTAAAATGTGCTTTCTTAATTATTAGATTTCGTCTGAATAAGTATGTTTTATGAAGATATTTTATTTGTTTTAAAGATTGTGAGAAAAGGTGTCATTTTAGAGAATAAAATGACACCTTAGTAAAGTATTTAATTTTAATTTTTTAAAATCTAAATATTTTTTGCTTTACAGCGTTGATCTACAACATCCCAGTTGATAACATTCCACCAATTTTCTAAATATACAGGTCGTTGATTTCTGTAATCAATATAATAAGCATGTTCCCAAACATCTACAACTAATAATGGATATTTTCCATCTACGATTGGTGTTGCTGCATTAGAAGTTGGTATTATCTCTAGTGAACCATTATCATTGAGTACTAGCCATACCCAACCTGATCCAAAATTACCAGTAGCTTTTGCAATGATATTAGTTTTAAACTGATCAACTGATCCAAATGTATCAACGATAAGTTTACTTACATCAGGAGAGATCTCTGTTTTTGTTCCGCTTAATCCTTGAAAAAAAACATCATGATTATACACTTGCGCGGCATTATTAAATATTCCTCCATCAGAGTTTTTGATAATTTCATCTAAAGTCATAGACTCAAATTTGGTACCAGCAATCAACTCATTGAGTTTATTTACATATGTTTGATGATGTTTACCATGATGGTATTCAAGTGTCTCTTTTGACATAAATGGTGCTAAAGCATCATAAGCGTATGGAAGGTTTATTAATTCGTGTTTCATATTTATATCCTTTAAAATTTATATACAGAAATGCTACAACAATAACATTAAATTCATCTTGAAATCTTATAAGTAGTGTAAGATCTTTAGGCTAACCAACCCATTTGAAAAGAATATTTCACGAGCATCAAAAAACACATCACAATCACAAGAATTCTTAAATGTAATGGATTTATTTTCAGTAAAAAATGAGAAGCAATATACGCACCAATTGCTTGACCTATCATCATCAAAACACCAACAACAAAAATCACTTGACCATAAACCAAAAATACTAAAACAGAGCCTAGATTTGTTGCAAAATTCATAGTTTTTGCCATGGCTGTTGCTTTTATGAGCTCTATTCCTCGTAATGCTATAGCAGATAAAGAGAGAAAAGAGCCTGTTCCTGGACCAAACATACCATCATAAAAACCTATTATTGGAACAGCCGTTAATTTGTATGTTTTTTCAATCATCTTTGGTTTGGTATCAAGGGAAGTTGCTTTTGGCATAAATATAAAATAAATACCGATAAGCAAAAGAACTATTGGAA
>JBASAI010000367.1:0-8099 GCA_049650525.1 Arcobacteraceae bacterium | reverse complement strand
GTGCCTTACTGTTATTGGACGCGAATTATAATAGATTTATATTTAAATGTCAAGAGCTATAACTGAATTATTGCTTAAATTTTGAAATTCTTTTATTTCGGTTATTTTTGGCATAAAAAAAGGTTTGGAAACATCCAAACCTTTTTTTACTTTTCATTAGTAACTATCGATTCGCTAATCCATTTTTAATAAAATCAAAAATGATTGGATTTGGTTTTTCTAAGCTACTTGTAAATTCTGGATGAAACTGTACCCCTACAAACCAAGGATGATCTTTGATCTCTACAACTTCAATCAATCCATTTGATTCACCTGTGATAAACATACCATTTTTTTCTAGTACTTCTTTATACTCAGGATTTGCTTCATATCTATGTCTGTGTCTTTCGTTTGAAATACCTTTTCCATAAGCAGCTTCTAGATGACTTCCTTTTTTTGCTTCAAAAGGATAGGCTCCTAGCCTGAGTGTTCCACCCATTGGTGATTTGTGTGTTCTTAGCTGTGTATCACCTGTCGTGTCTAAAAACTGTTCGATAAGATAAATTGCTGGTTCTTTTGTATCTTTATCAAACTCTACACTATTTGCATCTTTTATGCCCACTACATTTCTAAGGTATTCTAAAATAGAAAGTTGCATCCCTAAACAGATACCTAAATATGGTATTTTATTTTCTCTTGCAAATTTAATAGCTTGGATTTTACCCTCGACACCACGCTCTCCAAATCCACCAGCGACAAGAACACAATCACTCTCTTCAATGATAGCAGCAGCACCTTTCTCTTCGATATCTTCACTATCACACCAGTTTATGTTTATCTTTGTATTTAAGTGTGCTCCACAATGAGTAAGTGCTTCTGTTAGAGATTTGTATGCTTCTTTAAGTTCTAAGTATTTTCCTACAAATGCAACACTGAGTTCATCTTTTGGCGCGATGATATGTTTTACTAAATTGTCCCATTTATCCATATCTGGCTCTAGCTCTTCTATTTCAAAGTGTTTTGCTATTGGTTTGAGTATCCCTTCTTTTAAAAAGTTTAATGGTACTTTATATATACTCGCAGCATCTCCACACTCGATCACTGCATCTTCATCTACATCACAACTATACGCAATCTTCTTTTTCAAAGCCAATGGAAGTTTTTGCTCTGTTCTACATACCAACATATGTGGCATAATTCCGATTCTTCTGAGCTCTTGTACACTATGTTGTGTTGGTTTTGTTTTGAGCTCACCTGCTGCTCTGATATATGGGATAAGTGTTACATGAATATTCATCGTTGTTGTTTTTGGATTTTCATGTCGTACTTCTCTTACAGCTTCCATAAAAGGTAAACCTTCGATATCTCCAACAGTTCCCCCTAGCTCAACGATCAAAAAGTCATGCCCTTTTCCTGCAGCGTAGATACGATTTTTTATCTCATCTACAATATGTGGGATAACTTGGATAGTTTGCCCTAAGTATCCACCTTCTCTCTCTCGCTGAATCACACTACTATATACTTGACCTGTAGTGAAGTTATTCATCTTTCCTAAAGTTTTACTGATAAATCTTTCATAGTGGCCAAGATCGAGATCTGTTTCTGCTCCATCGTCTGTCACAAAAACTTCACCATGCTCCAAAGGACTCATCGTACCTGGATCTACATTTAAGTATGGATCTATTTTGAGCATACTTACATCAAAGTTACTTTGCTTTAGAAGTGCAGCTATACTCGCACTCGTGATACCTTTTCCTAAGCTACTTAAAACTCCACCTGTTACAAAAATGTATTTCGTCATACTTCTATCCCCTTTATATATCTTGTTTATTACACATATATTATTGCGATTATAATAAATCTATGCTAAATGTATGCTTTGAATATATTTTGTACCACACAAGGGCACTAATTCTTATACAATAAATAAAAGTTAGCTGAATGTATCCAACTTGTAACTATATTTATAATGCATTCAGTAACATTTAAGAATAGCGTTGTAGAATTATCGCATAACTTTGTGAAGCAGTCAAAACCAACTGGGTTGATTTTACTCACAACTGTTAAATTTCGGAATTTAAAATAAAAAAGGATTAAAATGAAAAATACTATTAAAATGAGTCTTGTTGCTGCTGTTGCAGTTGCTGGATTAAGCTCAACTGCTTCTGCACAACCACTAGAGGAAGCAATCAAAAATGTAGATATCTCTGGATCTATGGTATACAGATATAATGATTATGGTGATGATAAAAATCTTAAAAATAAAACTGATAATAATTATAAAGTAGCTGTGTCTTTAAAATCTAAAGTAAATGACTATATAACTGCAACAGTAAGAGTAGTAGCAGGAGACGGTTTTCAAGGGAAAGTTTTAAGTACAAAAAATGAAAATGATAAAAATCTTTCAACAGAAATAAGTAATGCTAACTTTACATTAAAAACTGACTATGCTACAGTGATCGCGGGTAAACAAGGTCTTACTACACCATGGACTGTTGCTATTGATAGTGATGGAAACGAACAAACTGGTACAGGTCTTTTAGCTTTAGTTCCAGCTGGTCCTGTAACTTTTGCTGCCGCATACTTTAACCAAACAAATTTAGATGCTGCAAAAGCTGGTGATATTAAACTTGGTTCTGCAGGATTGAATGTATTAGATGGTTCTGAAAACATTGCAACTGTTGGGGTACTTGGTAATGCTGGTCCTGTTGCATTAGACGCTTGGTATTTAGATGCTGATGATGTTTTTGATTCATTCACAATTGGTGCTAAAACTACTATAGATATGATTACTGCTGAATTAAGATATGCTTCTTTAGATTTAGATAATGTAGATATTGATAACAACATTATTATTGCTAAACTTGCTGCTGATGTAGATATATTCAATGCATATTTACAATATGGTAAAACTGATAAAGAAGGTGGTATCACTGCTTTAGATAATGATGCTAAAACAACTATGACAGGATGGAATACAAATGTTAATGGTAAAGCTGATGCTGATTACTGGAGAGTTGGAGCAGGTATGGATGTAATGTCTAATTTAAATGTATCTATCAATTATGCAGATTTAGATTATAAAGATATGCTTACTGATAATGATAAAGAAGAAAATGAACTTTATACACAAATTACACATAAAATGGGTAAAAACTTAACTACATATGTAAGACTTGGTACTTATGAAGTAGAAGAAGAAGGTGAAGAAATAGTTGATGCTACTGCTGGTAGACTTCAAATCGCTTACACATTCTAATAAGAATCTGATAGCAAATAAAAAAGGTTGGAATTTATTCCAACCTTTTTTTATGCAAAATTAAAAAAGAATATTTTTCATATTCTTTTTTATCTATTATTTTAATGTTTGTAAATAAGTATAAATACTTTTTAAATCTTCATTGGTCACTAGATTTACATACGGTGTCATAAGAATTGCCATCCCATTATCTTTTGAACCATTTGCATAGTCTCTCATCGAGATCTCCATATCTTCTAAACTTAAATCATTTAACGGTCTAGCAGTACTATATGCTCTGATACTTCCATCTCCATGACAGCTTTTACATGTCGAAGTATAGATATTCTCACCATTTTCTAATGATGATACTGTTTCTTCTTCTACTTTTTTGATCTCTTTTTTCTTTGATATCGCTTCGAGTCGTGCTGTCAACTGTTCATCAGTGATACCAGAAGTAACAACCTCTTTTTTTATTTCATTTTGTTTTTTGAATACATAGATATAACTCATCCCAGATGTTTCATTTTGTAACTTTAGGCTTTCTATGATATAACCGTTTTTCTTCATGTCACCAACAGACTTTTCACCAGCACAAACACCGCCATCAAGTGCAATCGTTTCGATCGTACTAGGATCGAGATGCTCTTTTTTATAACACATAGTAGTCGATGCCGCTAGTAATGAAGCAGTACAGGCAAGATATAAACTTTTTTTCAACATATTTAATTCCTTTTTATTTAAACTGATTTTAGCATATTATTATTTAAGAGCTAAACTAATTTCATCACTAAAGTTTTTATATTCTTTTTCTCTTGTATCTCCAAAAGCTCTAGTCCTTCGATTTTGAGTTCCATGAGTTCTTTGAAATTTTGGATATTGTTTTTAGCGAGTTCTTTTACTACGAGTCCTCGATAGTGTTTTGCCCAGTGACTCACTACTTTACCATCTTTTAAAAACTTGTATATGATCACACTTGCAGAAGTATTTGCTTTGTAGAACTTTTCATAAAACCCTGCTCGCAAATCTACTACTTCATCGCCTAGATAATTATCCAAAAACGATTTTGTGTTTGTTTTGTACTCTTTGATCAGATCGATTGAGTCCAAAACTGCACCTTGCTTGAGTTTATAGTCTGGAATACAATCTGAGGCTTTTAGTGGTCCGAAAAGATTTGAAAATAAGACGATATTTTCATCACAGTATTTTTGTGTTTTTTCTTCTAAACTTTCATAGTCAAGTGCATCAAACGCTACACCTGTGTATCGTTTGATTGCTTTCATTGTTGGCTTTTGAAGAAGCGAAGTTTTGTATCTTTTACACTCTTCTAGATTTTTTAGACCAAACCAAACTGAGAGCTCTTCGATGGTACTTTTTGCTATAAAATCTTCATAGTGATTGAAGATCAAATCTCGTGTCGGAAAAATCTCTGTAAATTCAAAGTTTTCTTTGTTGTAGCAACTTTGGTCACCACCTTTTCTTTTTGTTTCTGCTGGTGCTAGGAGTATTTTCATTTGGGCATTTTAGCTAAAATAGACTAAAATATGTGAAAATTTATGAGGATTTTGTATTGAGTGAATATTATTACCCTATTTTAGCATTTCATATTGTTGCTGTTTTGTCTTGGATCTCTATGTTGTTTTATCTTCCGAGACTTTTTGTGTACCATCAAGAAAACAAAGACAAAAATCAGTTTGTAGAAGTTGTAAAAATACAAGAGTACAAACTATACACATATATCGGAGCACCTGCTATGTGGGCGACACTTATCAGTGGTGCATTTTTACTTTTTATAAATCCTGAGCTTTTAAAGCAAGGCTGGATGCATGCAAAACTTTTTATTTTGGTGCTTTTGATCATCTATTCATTTAGTTTAGAGTACTATCGTAAACAGTTAGAAAGTGATAGTTGCCCAAAAAGTGGTAAGTTTTTTCGAGCGTACAACGAAGTCCCAACAATCTTCGCCATACTGATCGTTACATTTGTGATCACAAAATCGATACCGATATATTTTTCAGTTGGTATCACTTTGTTTTTTGTATTTATTATGTATATGATAGTCAAAGCAAAACCTAAAAAAACAGATAAAAAGGAACAATAATGAAAATAGTATTTTTAGATAGAAAAACTTTAGGAGATGATATAAATCTCGACAAATTTAACAATTTAGGAGAGTGTGTATTTTATGAGTTTACTCGATCTGATGATGTACTTTTTAGAGTGAAAGATGCTGATGTAGTTGTGACAAATAAAGTGATCATCGATAAAAAAACGATGGAAAATAGTGATATTAAACTGATCTGTATCACCGCAACAGGTACAAATAATATCGATCTTGAATATGCAAAACAAAAAAACATCCCTGTGAAAAATGTCGCTGGATACTCAACAGCTAGTGTAGCTCAACTCGCATTTTCATACATACTACAGTTCGTACAAAAAATCAACTTCTATGACAACTATGTAAAAACAGGAGGATGGGAAAATAGTGATATTTTTACAAATAACGATCAGCCATTTTATGAATTAGCAGGGAAAACTGTAGGTATCATCGGACTTGGTAACATTGGGAAAGAAGTTGCCAAAATCGCTACTGCTTTTGGATGTCGTGTGATTTATTACTCAACAAGTGGAAAAAATACTGATACAACTTATGAAAGTGTTTCTCTAGAATCACTTCTCAAAAGTTCAGATATCATCTCCGTACATTGCGCACTCAATGAACAAACAAATAATCTACTTAATAAAAATAATCTTACTCTACTCAAAGCTGGAGCAATTTTACTCAATCTTGGTCGTGGTGGACTTGTGAATGAAAAAGATATCAGCGATCTTATCAATGATGATCAGGATATTTATTTTGCAACAGATGTGACAACAGTAGAACCAATCGCAAAATCATCACCGTTATTACATATCAACAATAAAAAAAGAGTGATCATCACACCTCATATCGCTTGGGCTTCTATCGAAGCTAGAACTCGACTCATAGACCTCGTGTATAAAAATATCGAAGAGAGTTTCTAAGATGAAAACTATATCTACTTATAATAATGAACTATCACCATCAAAAGTGGTATGTATCGGAAGAAACTATGTCGCTCATATCGAAGAACTAGACAATGAAATGCCAAAAGATATGGTCATTTTCAACAAACCAAACTCAGCCATAAGCGATACACTTCACTTTTTTAGTGAAGATACTCGATATGAAGGTGAAATTTGTTTTTTGATTAAAAACAATGCAATTGATGCTGTTGGTTTTGGACTTGATTTGACAAAAGCTGATGAACAAAACTATCTTAAGAAAAAAGCGCTTCCTTGGGAACGCTCAAAATCTTTTGATGGGGCAGCGGTACTTGGAAATTTTGTAAAACTTTCAGGTGATATCACTCAAATACGACTCGAATTATATATAAATGGTGTGTTGATTCAAGATGGAAGATATAAGCAAATGATCTATAAACCAACAGAAATGATAGAAGAGATAAACTCTTTTATGACTTTGGAAGATGGCGATGTCATCATGTCAGGTACACCAAAAGGCGTAGGAACATATAAAAAAGATGACTTGTTTGAAGGAAAAATTTACATTGAAGAGGAACTCTTGGTTTGTTCTAGTTGGGTTGTAGTCTAAAATGTGTTATACTATGTAATATTTTACATATAGGAGTTTGCATATGGGACTATTACTCTACAAATCTGATGAGATGTATTCATCAACTGAATTGATTCGTAAAAGCAAGATGATTTTCGATAAGGTTTTAAATAAAGAGATTGGAAAAGCTATTATCTTACGAGATGGAAAGCCTTGCTTTTTACTGATGGATTTTAAAAAATATGAAAAAATAATGGCGGAATATGAAGAGCTAAAAGAATATATAAATTCTATAAAAAATGATAAAAAAACTCCACCTTCCCTTCAAACAAAAGAAGAAAATATCCTTGAAAAAACCACATCTGTTTCTGTACCTATTCAAAACATCTCCAATGAAGATAAAATAAAAATACAATCACTCATCGAACAAGAAGAGATGCAAACAGAAAAAATAAAAGAAAATGAAACTGATGAAACTATCAAAAAACGCATTTTACTGGCACGAGAAGAACGAGCAAAAATACTGGCAGATGAAAAACAAAATCAAGAAGACTTAAAAGAGGAGCTTATTTTACAAACCCAACTCAAAGAAGAAAAGCTCAAAAAAAGCCGAGAACTTAAAGAGTTTTGGGACTAATCTATATTTGTAAAATACTTACGAAATAAATCAGCACATTTTAGATATAATAATCTAAAATATCAACAAAAGATTTAATCTTTTGTTTTGAACTAAATAGCTTTTAAAGGATAATCATGGTGGATTTTGATAGAAATATAAGAATACTATTCGTAGATGATAGTTCAACAATAAGGGAGATGGTAGAAAGCTCTTTACTGGAAATTGGTTATATGAACATACAAGGTGCTGAAGATGGTGTCGAAGCACTTGCATTAAGCAAAGAAGAAGAATATGATTTGATCATAACTGATATCCATATGCCAAATATGGACGGAATAGAACTTATTCATCGCTTGCGAGATACGCTAGATTATATGAGTACACCAATCATGGTACTTACAACAGAATGGAGTGCTGAAATGAAAAGAAGAGGAAGAGAAGTAGGGGCTACATCATGGATCGTAAAACCTTTTGATACAGCTCTACTTCACAAAGCAATACTAGAAACAATAGCAAAAGTACAAGACTAAAAAGGAAATACACATGGCAATAACAAGATTTGCACCAAGTCCAACAGGATATCTACACATAGGAGGACTTCGAACTGCTTTATATAGTTATCTTTGGGCGAAGAAAACAAATGGTGAATTTAAACTCCGAATAGA
>JBASAI010000366.1:0-3737 GCA_049650525.1 Arcobacteraceae bacterium | reverse complement strand
CGATATGATAGAAAATTTTCTTTAGCGATTGTGGCTATTGACAATTTTAAAGAATTAACAGAACAGTTAAAAACTGAAGCAAAAAGAGATCTTGTTGTTAAAGCATTTAAAAAACACTTTAGAAGTACTATTCGAACAACAGATGTTATATATTATGAAAATAGTGGATTGTTTTATCTTATTTTACCGAACTCCTCAGATGTAAATATCACCGATTTAGTGGATAGACTCTTACATGCGAAGAAAATAGATACAAAAATTATTGTACGATTTCATTGTGGATTGGCACACTATTATGATAATGACACTAGGGATCACTTACTTTATAGAGCTCGAAAAAGTTTGGAAGTAAATATTGATGAAAGTATCTATGTAAAAAGTAAATAGTCACCGATAGTAAAATTTATTAAAAGAGAGAAATAGTGTTAGAAATAAGTAAAAAGATTACAAAATTAGTAGGTCAAACAAATGCACAATATGATTTGATTAAAGAAGGGGATAAGGTCTTAATCGGCTTTAGTGGAGGAAAAGACTCACTAACTCTTATTCATGCATTACAAAGAATGCAAAAAAAAGCTCCTTTTAAATTTGAATTTAAAGCAGTTACTCTTACTTATGGTATGGGTGAAGATGTAGATTTTTTGGCAGATCATTGTAAAGAACATGATATTGATCATGAAATAGTAGATACGAAAATATTTGATATCTCTGTTGCAAAGGTAAGAAAGAATAGTTCATTATGTAGCTTTATTTCTAGAATGAGAAGAGGGTATTTGTATACATATGCTTTAGAAAATGGATTCAATAAACTAGCTCTTGGGCATCACTTAGATGATTCTATGGAAAGCTTTTTTATGAACTTTTTTTACAATGGTGCGATGAGAGCTATGCCTCCTATTTATAAAGCAGAAAATGGCTTATTTGTAATTCGTCCACTTATAATGTGTAGAGAACGACAACTTCGAGCATTTGCACAAACAAATGAAATTGATGTTATAGGTGATGAGGGTTGTCCTGGTATGAGATTAAGTGAAAAAGATAGAGAGTATATGAAAATGCCTCATGCAAGAGCAACGACCAAAAAATTACTCGAAAGACTTGAAGAAGAAAATCCTCAAATTTTTGTATCTATGAAAGCGGCATTTAAAAATTTTCATCCAAATACTTTTTTTAATAAAGAAGAATTGTCCATTCAAGAGTAGATGACTCTTGAATCATAGACATTACATCTGTGTTCCATTCCAAAAAATTATCTTATTTCGACCGTTGTTTTTTGCAGTATAAAGTAACTTATCTGCTTTAGCTACAGTGTCTTGAGAACTTATACAGTTTGAACGCACTTCAACTCCTGCACTGAATTTTATCTGTATTTTTTTATCTTTATAGATAAATTTATTATTTGAAACAACACTTTTTATACGCGCTATATATTTATATAACTCCTCAGGATTTTGGAAATGCAATAATGCTATAAATTCTTCTCCCCCATATCTTCCTATAATATCTGTATCTCTTGTTAGTTTTATAAGAAGTGATGTAAAAGTTTTAAGTATTACATCTCCAGCATCATGTCCGTAAGTATCATTTACCTCTTTAAAATGATCTATATCAAAAAAGATAACAGCATATTCTTGCTTATCCCTTTTATATCTACTTTCAAGTACTTTTAGCGAAGCCTCAAGGCTTTTTCTGTTTAGTGCACCTGTGAGGTGATCTTTCATTCCATTTACTTGCGTTTCTTTGAGCTCTTTTTCTAGTAATTGTACTTTCTTTTCAAGTACTAAAACTTCATTTTGTCCTGATTCTAAATTTTTATTGACATTTGACATTTCATTTTCGATTGTATTAGCTGCTTCTACAAGTTTGCTTTGTAGCATTCCCAAATCTTCTCTTGTAGATTTTATTGGACAAATAGATTCTATTGCAATTTTTATATTTTTGACATTACTTGAACCATCATTGTTACTTTCTATTGCATCACCTAGGTATTTATTCATAAGGCTTATAAGTCTAGCAATATCAGCTGTTTTTTTTGAGAGTATTTGTTGGTCTACATTGAATCTATTTTGAATATATTTTTTGATTTCATTTTGAATTGACTCTTCAAATATAAGTGATGGGGAATCTCCTATTTTGATACAAAATGAATGAAAATCATCCCCAATGGATAACGATATTGATGGTTCCATAGAATGCTGTAGTATTTCTGACATATGAGCAACATTTTTTTTAGGAACTCTTTGTATCAAAATATCAACTAAATCATAGATAGACTCTGGATTTCTATCTTGAAGCTCATTTTGTGTGATTTGAGAGAGTGTTTTTTTAAAATAGTGACACTCATTAGTTGAAAGATCTATTTTTTGTGCTAATTTGCAAAACTCTTTTGTATATAATTCAGGTGTTATATCTTCTGTTATTTGCAATAAGTTTTCAAAAGCTTGTTTTGAAATATTTGAAATACTACTCATTTGTGATCCTGTTCTTATTTATGATAGAAGTTTTTTTACTGCTTGATTTATTCTTTTCCCATCGGCACTTCCACCAACTTTTTCTTTTGCTGGATTCATAATTTTCCCCATATCTTTCATACTTGTTGCCCCCACAGAGACAATGATCTCTTGAATAACTGTTTCTAATTCTTCATCTGTAAGTTGTTTTGGTAAGTATAAACTAAAAATATCTATTTGTTGTTGTTCCTTTTGCACTAAATCATCACGAGAAGCTTCTTTAAACTGTATAATTGCTTCTTCTCTTTGTTTGATTCCTTTTTGAATAAGTTGTATTATTTTTGCATCATCAAGTTCAATTCTTTCATCTACTTCGATTTGTTTGATCATTGTATTGATACTTCTGATTGAATCTCTTCTTTCAATCTCTTTTGCTCTCATTGCATCTTTTAAGTCTGATTTTAATTGTTCTTTTAATGTCATTGTTTACTCCATATTTAATTATATTAATTATATCTAATATTGTATTAACTTGAAGTTTTGTTAATGTTAATTGAGATAATGATAGAATAGTACATTATGAATATAAATAACAATGCACTTTTAAACACATTGGTAAAAAGACTTGAGCCATCAATACAAGCAAAAATTGAAAGCCTTTCTGATGATGGGAAAATCGATCTTTCTACAATTATAAAGGGAAAAAGTATTCAGACTCTCTTGGGCGGATTGATTAACGATATAATTTCTGGTACAAAAATGAAAAGTGATGTTTCTAATGTATTAGAAACAAATAAAAATATTTTAACGCCAAAGAATATAATGGGTGAGTTAAAACAGATAATTGATCTTGTGAAATTAACTGTACAGCCAACAGTACAAGTAGAAAAACTAGTCGACACTTTAAAAAATTCACTTCTAGATATCAAAACACTTGATGCAAAAATATTAAAAAATAGTCTTATAAATAGTGGTGTATTTTTAGAATCAAAGATTTCACAACAAAATAATTCAACTATTCAAAACTTATCTCTTTTATCTACACAATTAAAATCACAATTAACACTTATGCAGAATGTTGTAAGTGATGTAAAAATAAATTTACCTGATAATACTAAATCAAATATAACACAAAATTCACAAACACAACAATCTTCAGTTCAAAAAGATGTTCAAACAATTGTAAAAACAATTGAAGTATTACAAACTACTCCTTTAAACATTGATAAAAGTCTATCCTTATTAAAAAATGTAACAGAACAAATAGATAAGTTAGATCAAAAGCTT
>JBASAI010000365.1:0-4226 GCA_049650525.1 Arcobacteraceae bacterium | reverse complement strand
CTTCACTTGCATATCCATTTTTTCTAAAGTTTTCTGCGATGATACAACAAAACTCAAAACAGTTAGCACCTAACTCTTTATTTTCTAAAGTACCAGCAAGTCCTACTATTTGCCCCGTTTTTTTCTCAAATAATGGTGCTAGTCCAATAATTGCATTATTTTTACAAAAGTTTTTATAGATGAACTTTTTTGCCTCTTCTAAAGTAAAAGCCTCTGGGTTAAAAGTAGATTTCATCATCTCTTGATCTGAAAAAATCAAATCATACAAAACTTGTGAATCCTCTTTTTCTATCGTTTTTAATACTAATTGTGTTGTTTCTAAAATAATCATTTTTACTCTTTTTTTCTTAATTATAAAATGTATTGTAACAATAAATTGCTGAATTATGATCTATCTGCGATAGTTCTATATAATAGATTTAAGCTTTTTTAATATAGACTATTAAGCTATGAGATAAGGGATCAAAATGACTGCCAAAAATAACACAAAATATCTTTTTTATTTGATACTACTTTCATTAGTATTTTTATCATTAAACTCTATTTTATATAAAGCAGCAGTGATTAATGATGCTATTGCCCCTTTTAGCTTTACATTTTATCGACTCTTATCTGGTATGCTAATGCTCATGGCTATATATGTGTATAAATACAAAAAAATAACTTTTCAACCTAAGAAAAATTGGGTTAGTTCATTGATGCTTTTTTTATATGCCATATCTTTTTCCTATGCATATATTAATATAGATGCAGGTTTTGGAACGCTCTTACTTTTTGGGGTGGTTCAAATAGTGATGGTAACTACATCCCTATTTCACAAAGAAAAACTTTCACTACTAAAAATAACTGGATTAGTTGTCTCTCTTGCTGGTTTAATATATTTAATTTATCCACGAGAATCATTTGAAATACCTCTATTTTATACAATTCAAATGATACTCTCAGGAACGGCATGGGCTTTTTACAGTATTTTAGGGAAAAAATCTTTTGATGCGCTAGGAGACTCTACTGATAATTTCATCAAAGCAAGTTTATATATTATAGTATTTTATTTCATTTTTGAGATAGGTACTTTACATGTTTCAGCTGAGGGTTTCTTATTGGCTATTATTTCAGGAGGTATTACTTCTGCGTTAGGATATCTTATTTGGTATCATGTTGTACCTCAAATGAAAATTATGACGGCTAGTGTTATACAACTTTTTATTCCTATTTTAACCATAGCTTTAAGTGTAGTCTTTTTAAATGAACTACTAACATTTGAATTAATTATCTCTACTATAGTCGTAACATTTGGGATACTTTTGACAATCTATTCTAAAAAGCAAAATACAACTAAAGAATAAATCAGATGTCTGATATTTATTATATAACAGAAAAAGACTTGAAAAATAAAGATGCTTCTATTGACTCTTTTAATTTTTATCTATGAAGGTTATGTTTAAGGGGGTTTTCTAAATGGTACCAGTGGCCGGGCTCGAACCGGCACGCCCTTGCGAGCGGGGGATTTTGAATCCCCTAAGTCTACCATTCCATCACACTGGCATTTAGAGTGGAAGTATAGCGAAGAGTTATTTAAAAAATGCTAAACTTACAAAAAAAATTTAGGAAAATAAAATGATAACAGATATAAAGTTTGAAGACAATGGATTTATTTTTAAGGCACTCTCTTTTGATAGTGATAAAATGGTGCTTGTAGCAAATAAATTTGATATGAAAAACAACTTTATTAAAAAAGTTGTTTTACGAATGGGAGAAATTCCCAAAAATGTAAAGAAAAAGCTCAATCCTCTTTAGATAAAGTTGGGAGCATCATTTGCAAAGAGTATCAAATCACCCATTTGTGTTTCTTCAAGAAGGACATCTTGCATTTTTGATTTATCACTTAAAAAGATTGGTTTATGTTTTGTGATCGTTTTATCAAAAAGTTTTGCATTAAGATCACCTGAGATAATAATCACATCAAAAACAGCATCTATTGCATGAGCGAACTCTACATTTGCTTCCATCGTTGACTCCACAAGCCCTGGAGTAATGATCACTTTTCTTCCTTCATAAGTCGAAGATATCTGTACCGCTTCTAGCATACCCTCTAAGTTTCCATTATAGCTATCATCTAAAATAAGTTTACCATTTACTTTACTTAAATGTAAGCGGTGATCTACAGGCTTCATATTGTGTAGTGCTAGTTTGATCTCATCGATACTCATATGTAGGCTTTTTGCCATAAGTATTACAGAGGTTAAATTTATCGCATTGAAACTTCCTAAGATAGGAGCATGAAAATGCTCAATTTTTCCATCAATATTCAGATCAAACCATATACCATTTAAGTCACTTCGTGTGATATTAAGATCGCTAGGATATTTTGTAATCGTATCATACTGGAGCATCGGCACACTATCATGCACAAAACCATGCACAAGTTTAGGGGACTTTAAAATCTCCATTTTTGTATGGATAATATTGTCCAAAGTTTTAAAGTATTCGATATGCTGTTCACCAACACTTCCGATGATCGCATACTTAGGCTCTACAAAATTTACGATATCTTCTATATCTCCAGATTCTCTAGCTCCTGCTTCTACAATGTAGATTTCAGTATCCAAAGGTAAATCTGTATTTACATCTTTGACAATTCCAGCAAGTGTATTGACACTTCTAGGCGTCATATACACGGTAAACTTTTTGCTCAATACTTGATACAAATAGTTTTTTATCGATGTTTTTCCATATGAAGCTGTGATTGCAATGGTTTGAAGATCTCGAATAGTTTCAAGTCGCTCTTTTGCTCTTCTTTGGAAAACAAGAAAAAATATCTTTTCCAACAGTGTCGTGATAAGAAAAGTTAAAATTAGAGGTGTAAATACTCCATATATAGGAAGATTAACAAGCATTATTAGTGCATCTATCGAAAATGTCACAAAAAGTAAAATCGCCAAAAATCTTTTGACTCTACTTGTCAATACTAGTGATTTATCTAAGTTTCTATTCCAGATTATGAAACTTGTCAAATACAGCAGATAAAAATATATAGAAAAGTACAATGAAGGTAAGATATAAAAAAGTACCACAGGAGTAGCAAAATAGATGATGTGCCATTGTTGTTTATGATGTTTGAAAACAACTCTTTCAAGTTTATAGTTATACCACTGAAGGTTGGTGATCAAATACCAACCTAAACTCATAATCAATAATATATGTGTAAATACCTCAAAATATTCCATAAACAGCCTTCATTTTTTTGCTGTATTATATCATAATAATTTTGAGTACAAATAGCTATTTGCTAAAAATAACCTTATCTAATGTTTTCTCTTTTATTTGTGAAATAAAATTTTGTGAAGCATTTTCCAAAGCACTTTCTTTTGAAGTTGAAGATCTCCCTACAGAATTGATAATTGTATTTGAGATAATCTTATTATTCAAAATCACAGAAATAGTTGTCGATACTTTTGCAATATTCCAACCTCTTGCAATACTATACTTCACTTTGTTATTTAAAGAGATAACAACATCACTTTTATTATTGTTTGACACTTTATATTGGTTTTGGTTTAATACATTAGTTAAAGCATCAGCAAAATACCCTTTTTGATCATTTGTTTTCACCATAACGGAAGAGTTGTTTTTCAACTCACTAATCATATCAATATAAGAATCATACTTTCTAATATACGGTGCTTGATCAAAATTATTATTGATAGCATTGAGTACAATTACTTGTGTTTTTGCAGTTTTTATAGTGGAATACATACTTTGTAAGATATGGATTTTTTCTAGTTTGCCATACTTATTTAAAGCATTAAATTGTGTGGTAAGTCGATCATCTATGATATCAAATTCTTTTTTCTTATTTGTAAATAATTCTTGTCTATTTACTTTCATCAATACATAAAAACTCTCATCTACCTGTTCACTTTTTTCTGTAATGGCATTTGTAAATTTGATTTTTTCTACAGTCACTTTTACATCTCTTCTTACATCTTTCGAGTAACTATTTTGAACACCATTCATCGATGATTGAGTCGTACTTGAAGTACTAGAATTCACACTTACAACAAGATTGGAAGCCATTGTGCTAAGCGCATTGTTTTTGGCATCGGAGATACTATGTTTTGAATCTCCTTCTCCATATATAAATACACTATTATTCAACGGAACGCTAAGATACCATTGTGGTATCTCAACTTTTTTTGTAAGCACATTAGTATTTACACATCCGC
>JBASAI010000364.1:0-8792 GCA_049650525.1 Arcobacteraceae bacterium | reverse complement strand
TAACTATAATGATAAATAAAATTATCATAAAAGAGAAAATATGAAAAATATTGAGATATTAATCAACCATCAAAAATGTGGCGAATTGTTCTTTAATAAAGAGAAAAATGAGTATGGATTTAATTATTCTGATGATAAATATCCTATATCCCTAATAATGCCATATAAACAAGCAACTTACATTTGGAAAAATAAACTTCATCCTCTTTTTGATATGTATATGCCTGAGGGGTACTTATTTGAACTGTTTAAAAACTATCTTTCTAAAGAGTATGGGTATATAGATGATTACCTGATATTTTCACATCTTTGCATCAATATTCAAAGTCGCTTAGAGTTTAAAAGTGACATTGTATCAGCTTCATTTGAAACTGTTGATATAGAGTATATTTTGAATAATGATACGGCTGATACTTTTACAACTTTAGTAAAAATCTTTATGGATAAAAATGCGATATCAGGAGTACAGCCAAAAACAATCGCTTTAGTTGATGATAAAGAAGCTATAGGATGTAAAGAATATATCATCAAAACTTGGGGAGATGAATATCCCGAGCTAGCACTCAATGAATACTTTTGTTTAAAGGCTGTCGAAAAAACAGGTGTTGAGATACCAAAAATAATACTCTCAAAAAATAATAAGTTCTTATTAGTTCAACGATTTAACTATGATAAAGAGAAGAATGTATTTTTAGGTTTTGAAGAGATATTGGGACTTTTTGGTAAAAATAAAGATGAAAAATATAGTGGAAGTTATGAGCAAGTGGCAAAGCTGATTTATACCGTTGTTACAAATAAAAAAAGAGATATGGGAGTATTTTATAAAATAATGGTGATGAACTATTTACTGAAAAATGGTGATGCTCATCTTAAAAACTTCGGCATACTCTATGATGAAGATTTTCAAAATATTTGGCTCAGTCCTGCTTATGATATAGTCAATACAGTTGTCTATTTTCACAAAGATAGACCAGCTTTAACTATGTATGGAAAAAAAGTTTGGTTTGGAAAGAGAGAGCTTGTTAAGTTTGGTGTTGAGTATTGTTATTTATCCAAAAAAGATGCGACTCTGTTTTATGAAAATTGTATAGACTCTTTAAAACAAAGTATCTATGAACTCAAAGTTTATGTTAAATCAAATCAAGAGTTTAAAAACATTGGAAATAAGATGCTTGATTCTTGGAATGAATCGTTGAGTGAAGAAACTACAAAGGAGTTGTCAAGTGAAATTACACGAGATTGGATCTAAAATCAAAGAGCTTAGAAAAGAACAAAATCTTACCCAAATAGAATTAGCCAAAAAATGTGGAATAAGTAGAGTCACTCTAGGTAAACTAGAAAGAGATGAAGTGGCAAATATATCTTTAAAAACTCTAGATATATTACTCAATACTTTAGGTTATGAGATTGATTTTACAAGAAAGAATAACTTTGGGTTGTTGAGTTTGGATCAGTTGGGATAATATTGATCTAAAACAAGACATAAAGATGTCAAATAAATATCTTATGATATAAGTATCAAAAGAGGATATTAGATGATAAATCATAACTATAAATTTAAAACAAAAAAGTATCAAGAAAAATACCAAAATGAGCTAGATAATATATCTCAAAATATTAAGAATATCTATAAAAATAGAACAGATATACATCCCATAGTCTCAAACTATAGAAAAGTATTTAAAATCACACCTGCAAGATTGAAATCTTTGGATATGAATAGTAAAGATAAAATATTTGTGCTTTATCTTTTGATACATTATACAAGTGTATCTGATGATACGATTCTTGATGAATTTAGTATTACCATTGATGATCTGCAATCTATCAAAGATGATAGTACATTAGCGGTTTTATTTGCTGATGAGATAGAATGTTTTTTTAATTCACTTATTGAAGATTATCTTGCAAATAAAAAAGATGTTATCTCATTTCAGGAGCAAATTGCTTTGGGTTTTGATAGAGATTTGAGTTAGTAGAAAAAGATAGTTTTTGATACAATAAAATATATGATAAAAGATGGACTCTGTGGGGTTTTGATAAAATTTAAGGAGATGTGGAATGAAGCAAAAAGAGTTGACAAAAGATTTTTTAGAAAGACATTTGGAAATTTGGAGAGAGAAAGTATCTAAAAGACAAAAATGGAAAGATTTGGCTATAGGGTATAAAGTCAAGCAAGAGGAAGTGACTGAGAGAATTACTGAGATTGTTAAATTATTTACCGAGAAAGAAGTTGAAGAGATCAAGGAAAGTTTTCAAGTTTATGAATCAAAATCTTCAAATAGCGAGAACGATTTTTTTAAAGATTTTAACAAGGAAGAACATATTAGGGAATCATTCAATGCTAAAAATTTCAATAATAATATTGAAGCATATAAAGATACTTATTTTTACAAAAGACTGAATGATGCTCAAGCAGCATACATAAAAAACCTTGAATCAGATATGAGTGTTCTGGAATCATTTAATAAAGTCGGTAATTGGAAAAAAGATGATGATAAAAAATTGAAATATAATTCTGGAAAGAGCAAAGGTTCAATGTTCCAATATTTAATTATTGAATATTTATCAAATAATCTTAATAATGAGGATATTAAAAAGAAAATTATAAAGTTTTATGACTTATCAATCCATATTATTTTAACACCACATAGTATAAAAAGTGCAATAGGACTTCATTTTAATGTTAATAATAATAACTTTATTTTAAATCTTTTAGAATTTTTTAAAAATATATCTGATGTCGAAAATACTAAATGGAAGGGTTCTTTAAATGCAATATGGAAGGATGAAACATTTACTAAATTTAATACTAATAGTGTGATAGAACTTTATACATGGATTAATTTGGGAAAATCTCCTGAAGAAAAATTAATCTCTATCTACAATGACAAAACAAGTAGTACTTTACAGATTCTAATGAACGATGAAAATGAGGAAATAGTTAAGAAAATACAAGAAGATGAGTTTTATAAAAAATATAAAAAATATGTAGAGAAACATGAACCTTATCCAGATGATATAACAGACAAATTACTTCAAGTAATATATGCCGATCAGTTTTTTCAATATATTCATGAGCTAGAAATGGAAGAGTTAAATAAAAATATCATTTACTATGGAGCACCAGGAACAGGAAAAACTTATCATGTTACAAAACAGTTAATTGAGTTGCATGATGTTCAAGAATCAAACTTTAAAATTGTACAGTTTCATCCAAGCTATGGATATGAAGATTTTATAGAAGGAGTTAAACCAAAAGGACTATCTAAAGAGGGAAATATAAATTTTGAACTTGTAAATGGAGAGTTTAAACAATTTTGTATTGATGCTAGCAAAAAATATGATGAGAAGTTTTACTTTATAGTTGATGAAATAAATCGAGCTGAACTTTCTAGAACATTTGGAGAGTTGTTATATTGTTTTGAATATAGAGTAAAATTTGAAGATGATGGAAAAATATATTATGAAAAAAATAAAACTAATTTAATTAGAACACAATATTCTAATTTAATTGACAATTTAGACAATAAAAATGATTTATCATTGGTAGTGGAAAATGATAAAAGTTATTTTGGTATTCCAGAAAATGTTTATTTTATAGGTACCATGAATGATATAGATAGAAGTATCGATAGTTTTGATATGGCACTAAGAAGAAGATTTGTTTGGATAAAAAAAGATTGTGATTTAGAAGTAGTTTCAGAATGGCTTTATGAAAATGGTATATCACCTGATGTAGCTACAAAATATATTGTTGCTTGTGAAAAGCTAAACAACTATATTGAAAATGATTTAGGTCTAGGAAAGTCTTATCAAATTGGACATGCTTATTTTATGAAATTGCAACTTGAAGATAACAGTGACAATATAAAAGAAGAGGCATTAATAGATTTATGGAAAAATAATATAAATCCTTTAATATACGAATATTTAAGAGCAGAATGCAATGAAAAGGATATTGAAGAAAAACTAAAAATTGCTAAAGATGAATTTAGTTTAAAAGATGAAAATAAATAATGATACAAACAGTTGATAACTTCTATTTATCTGCTTTAGAGAAAAAAACTAAAGCGGAAATAAAATCAGCTAGTGGTTACTATGCTTATTATGATAATAACTTAAAAGCAAAAGAACAATTTTTAAATATTACATTAAAAGATTATCAAGACAAAAAATACCCAAATAACAATTTTTTCTCATTCTTCAAAGATGAAGAAAAAAAGCAACTAAAGAATCAAGATGATTTAATCATCTCTATTAAAAAAAGTAAAAATGATAAAGATGAAGATATTTATCTTGCCCAAACGGGCAACTATTTAGGTAAATTTGTTTGGGATGGTCTTGAGATAGATATCAAGTCTAGATTTTCAAATGTTTTTTTACAACGGATGCTTAACTTTGCAAATGATGTGTTTCTGGATGATGTGAGCGTAAGTGGTAAAGAGACAAAAGAGTTAGATATCGCAAAATATATCATATATTATATGTTTGTTCAAAATCTTGAAAAAGCTTTTTTGTTGGGTTTGCCAAAATCATACAGAAGTGTAAAACACCATGAGATGAAACTCAAAGGTAAGATTGATATCAATAGATTTATCAAACATGATATCCCATTTCAAGGGAAAGTATCAAGTGTAAGTAGAGAACAAAAAGAGATACAAGAGATCATCGATGTACTTTATAAGGCTGTAAAAATCATCGATAAAAGTGGTTTTAGTACGAAAAATATTTCACATATAAAAACACACCTAAAACAACATAGAAGCAACAAATTTGTATCAAATGAGATGATAACTAAAGCTATGAAGTCAAAAGCACTTCAAAATCCTATATTTAGTCCATATAAAAAAGTGCTAGAGTATGCACGATTTATCATCAATGGAAACAACCTTGAACAAACTGCAAAGGATGAAAAAACTAAAACTTATGGATTTTTGATAAATGTAGCTGAACTATTTGAGATATATGTTACTAAGTTACTTCAAAAAGAGTTTAGTGAGTGGAGTGTATCGAGTCCACATTTACGATTGGATGATGAGTTTGGTAAAAGTTATTTGTATAGTAGAAAACTTATTCCTGATATTGTTATGAAAAATAATGACTCAAATGATGTAATGGTATTTGACACAAAATATAAAAAAATGAATTTTAATATCATTCAAGGTAATAGTGTTGATGTAGATAGAAACGACTTTTTCCAAATAAACACCTATATGAGCTATTATCAAAATCATCCAAATAACTATGATGTAAAAGTTGGTGGACTTTTATATCCTATAGAAACAAAGTTTGATCAAAAGAGTTGTCATAGTGATAATTGGTTTGGGAATCTTAATACTGCATTTGTTGTAGATGGGATAGATTTATCAAGTGTTGATGAAAATAGCACGATAGGAGATATTTCTGCATTTGAGCAAAGTTTTATAGATAGAGTCCAAAACTATATAAACAAGACATAAAGATGTCAAAATACTTTTTTATAATATCACTATAAAAAAGGAGACATCATGTCAAAAATCAAAATACCAGTAAATACTTTACCTCTTTTTCATAAGTATTTATACGATGATGTAAAAGCTACAGGTAACTATGATCTGAGTTTTGAATATATAGGCAAAAACTTTTTTGTTGTAGGACGATGTAACTGTAAAGATAAAGGCTGTGCAACAGTTCATCTTGAATGTAATGAGAGTTTAAAAAAATATGAACTCCACCCTTCTGTATTTGATGACATAGGTATTGATATCGCCATAGAATATCTACACATCGATAATGATGATAAAGTAGTAGAATATGAATACCTTGCATATTTTAATACTTGCTGTGCAATTTATAAAAATGAAGTATTTAAAACAATTGCAACAATGAAGCAACTAAAACAAAAAATCAGAAAAGTAAGAATCAAAAAGAAAAAATCTTAAATCAACTCAATCCAGACATAAAGATGTCAAAACATTCTTTTATAATACCACTATAAAAAATAAAGGAGTTTTAAAATGTACTTTTCAAAAAACTGTAACAACACAGATGTAAAACTTCTTGAACCGATAAACTATTGGGAATCATCAATTACAAATATGAGTGATGAACAAATCATAAAAGTAAAACACCTAGCAAAAGAGCTTTATAAATTAGAAAAAATCATTCGAGATGAGAAGAAACGGCTCAAACCTATATTAGAAAAAAGAGTATCTGGACATTATTTAGCATTAGATTTCAATGAAGATTATTTACAAGGCAGTAGTTGGGGTGAACCTATAGATAAATGGAGAAAGTTTTTTAATGAGGATTTAGAAACACTGAATGAATCACTTAAAAAATATCTTCAACTCTTCTCTTATCTTGGATTTGAGGGAGAGTATCCTGAAAATGTTTTATCGCAATATTATCAATGTAAAGTTTATTATGGTTTTGTAAGAGATGAATATAATGTAGGGTTTGTAGCACCTTGTAGTACAATATTGAAAAGTACTATATTAAATACAAAAGTTGAGAATGACTCATGTCATATTATGAAATTCGAGAAATTAGATCTTGCTACTTATGAACAAAGAGTTGCCCTGAAAGAAGATATAGAACAAAAAAATGGATTCTTAAAAATAGAGTATAAAAGACTTCAAGATTATATTAAAGCGAAATACACACTTGATGATTTGTTGTAAAATGTAATAAAAAGACAAACAAGACATAAAGATGTCATAAACTTTGATTATACTATTTTACAATTTAAAACAAACGAGATACTATGAAAAACAATATTTTAAAAGCAAAACAACATATCGAAAAAGCAGATGCTATACTTATAACAGCAGGTGCTGGTATGGGAGTAGATAGTGGACTTCCTGATTTCCGAGGTAACTTAGGATTTTGGAAAGCATACCCACCTATGCAGGAACTTGAACTAGATTTTACAGATATGGCAAATCCTCATTGGTTTGAGTCCAATCCATCTTTTGCATGGGCTTTTTATGGACATCGTTTAAATCTCTATAGAGAAACGATTCCTCATAAAGGTTTTGATCATCTTTTAAAGCTTATCAAAGAGAAAAAAGAAAACTATTTCATCTACACATCAAATGTAGATGGACAGTTTCAAAAAGCAGGGTTTGATGAAGATAAGATATATGAAGTACATGGAAGTATTCATCATCTTCAATGTTCAAAAAGATGTAGTGATGAGCTTTGGGATAATGATGAATATATAGAAGTAGATATGGAAAAGTTCGATGCTTCAAATATTCCGCTGTGTGAAAAATGTGGTGAAGTTGCACGACCAAATATCTTGATGTTTGGTGATTGGCATTGGAATAGTAAAAGAGCAGCAAAGCAAGAGTATGATTATAATAGATGGATCAAAAGAAATAGACATAAAAATCTACTCATCATCGAAGTAGGAGCTGGAACAGCCATCCCAACTATTAGACTACAAGGGGAACATTTGGCAAAATACTATAACAACACAAATCTCATAAGAATTAATCCACGAGATTTTGAGATTGATGAAAAGCTTGGTGTTTCTTTGGCATTGGGTGGTATTGATGGGATTGAGAGTATTTTATTATGACAAAATAAAAATGTGATAGTTCTTTATATCTAAAGACTGAAAGAAGTAGAAATATAACTAGCAATCAGAAATACAAAAAACCTATAAAAAGACTATAAATATAGTAAATTACATAGAAAATTAACTAGCAATTTATTTTAATTAAATATATGTTATAATCTTTAAAAGAAGGAGATGAGTATGCTTTTTTCACCTATTATACCCACCGATCTAAATAATATCATAAGTGCAAAACATATTAAGCTTGCTAATGATATTTGTAAAAAAAGTGCAGCACTCAAAGGTACTCACAACATATATATCATAAATGAAGTTATCGAACTTTTAAGAAAAACAAATAGTTACTACTCAAATAGAATAGAATCAGAGGGTACTCACCCTATTGATATAGACAAAGCAATGAAAAAAGAGTTTTTTGAAGATGACAAAAAAAGAGGATTACAAAAATTATCCTTAGCTCATATTGAGGTGCAAAAATATATAGAAAAAAACTTATCCTCTACAAACTCTATTTTTGAGACAGATTTTTTACTTGATATTCATAAAGAGTTTTATATCCAAGAAGATATGGATAAATTTCTAAATATCCAATACAACAATCTTCAAACAAATATGATACCAGGAAAATACAGAGATCAAGATGTAACAGTGGGGAAACACATCGCACCATCAGCTTCTAAAATTAAAAGTTTACTAAACCATTTTCAAAGTATGTATAATGTATCTGAAAATCTATCACAAGGTGAAAAACTTATCTATGCTTTATGTTCTCACCACCGACTTGTATGGATACATCCATTTTTAGATGGCAACGGAAGAGTTTCAAGATTGTTTTTAGATTATCTTTTTTTTAAGATAGAACTTGATGGCTATGGACTTTGGAATATATCAAGGGGATTAGCAAGAGATGTAGAAAAATATAAACAAAATCTAGAATATGCAGATATGGTAGTACAAGGTTCACAAGATGGTAGGGGTCCCCTGTCAAACAAAGGTCTTAATTACTTTTTAGATTTTATGTTAAAGATATCATTAGATCAAGTTGAGTATATGTCTAAGTATCTAAAAATAGACTCTTTAGGAAACAATATTGAAAAATATGTAAAACTCTCTCAAAGTGGATTGTTTGAAAAAGAACCACTTCCAAAGTATAGTGAGCTTGTATTTAAAGAACTTCTCATCAAAGGAAGTATCACTAGAGGAGAGGTTGCAAATATCATAGGAA
>JBASAI010000363.1:0-6935 GCA_049650525.1 Arcobacteraceae bacterium | reverse complement strand
GTACAACAGCCCCTATAAGTGCAACTAAAAGCAAAATAGAGATAAGCTCAAATGCTACAAGCCAGTTATTATAAAGATGCAAACCAAAAGGACCAATATCTCCAAAATCACTATTTGTTAATAACATATCTTTTGATGGCAACTTTGAAACAGCTTGAATCACAAGAACATTTAAAGGGATCATGATAATTGCACCCAACGCTATAAATGTAAATTTACGAGGTTCATTTGGTAGATCTTCCTCTTTGATATTTAAGAACATCAATATGAACAACATCAGCGTCATGATAGCCCCAGCATATACAATGATCTGCACCATAAATAAAAATGTTGCATGTAGTAGAGCAAAAATTCCTGCAACACTTAACATAGAAATTAACACACCCAATGCACTATACATAGGGTTTTTATATACAATCATAGCAAGTGCACCACCAATTGAAAGTAACGACAATCCTATAAACAATACATCAACCATCATTTAAATCCTTTGATCTTTCATTTGCCATTAAAGCTTTTTTATCTAACACAAACTCTTCTCGTGTTTCACCTGTAAATGCAAATATTCCTGTATCCATACGGATAGCATCACAAGGACATGCTTCAACACAGTATCCACAAAAAACACACTCTAAGAGATCTATTTTGAACTCTTTTGGTCTTTTTTCATCTACCCCATCAAATCGCTCTTCTGCTTCAATAAAGATACAATCAGCAGGACAAGCAGTCGCACACATATAACACGCCACACATTTTTCACTCTCATCTGCATGTTTTGTGAGTCTATGAACTCCTCTATACCGTTCATTTAAATCTGTTGGCTGTACTTCTGGATAGTGAGTTGTTTTTAAATTATCATTATCTTTTAGATTTGTTCGAAAATGTCTTAAAGTTGTTTTCATTCCACCAAAAACAGCTGGCAAAAACAATCTATCTTTAAAAGATTTTCCTTCTCTTTTTACTACTGTAATTCCCATATTAACTCCCTAGTACTACAATAAATGTAGCCGTTACAATGATGTTTAGAAGTGATAATGGTAATAACACTTTCCATCCCAACATCTGTATTTGATCGTATCTAAATCGTAAAACAGTCCATCTCACCCAAATATACACAAATGCCATCATGAAGAATTTTACTAAAAATGTTCCTACTTGCACAATAGCTGTCATAATATTTACGCCGTTTGCTTCAATACCTGTGATTAAGAAGAATGCCATGAAAGCTACAACAATAATAGCAATACTCCAAAAAGCGATAGTTAAAATTTTTGTTTCTTTTAATCTAGATTTATCATCACCAATCGCTTTATTGTTTCTTTTCATCCATTTTGTAAAACTCCATACTCCAAGAGGTAAAAGAACCATAATAGCAATCATCACATAGTTCATATTTGATTGAATAAAAGCAGTATCAGCCCATGGAATATGATATCCACCAAAGAATACTGTCACAATGATCGCACAAGAAGCACTTAACGCTGCATATTCACCAACTTGAAAAAGTCCAAATCTCATAGCAGAATATTCTGTATGGTATCCGGCAACGATCTCTGATTCTCCCTCAGCTACATCAAATGGAGCTCTATTTGTTTCAGCAAATGAACACACGATAAAGATAATCGCAGCTAAAGGCTGTATAAAAATACCCCACATTGGAATCACCCCAAAAAAAGTACCTGCTTGTGCATTTACTACATCTGTTAAATGAATTGATCCATACGATAAAATCATCGAAATAAGAGACAATACCATCGCAGCTTCATATGAAATCACCTGAGAAGATGCTCGAATAGAACCCAACAACGCATATTTACTAGCAGATGAAAATCCACCTAATATAATTCCATATATTGCTAATCCTGCAAATGCTATAAACCACATCATTCCATAATCAGATGGAATTGCTTGCATCAAATGTTCTTTTCCATCAATAATTAATCTATCTGCAAATGGAATCATTGCAAATGTTAAAAATGAACACAAAAATACAATTGCTGGAGCAATTGTGAATAAAAAAGTATATTTGATATGTTTTGGAGTAAAGTCTTCTTTAAAAACCAATTTTAACATATCGGCAAAACTTTGTATCAATCCACCAAGTCTTAAAGGACCAATATTACATCTATTTGGTCCTGATCTATCTTGTATAAATCCTGCGATTCTTCTTTCCCACCATACAAATAATGGTGTCAATCCAACTGCCAATAAACTAGCAATTGTGATATTTACTATTAATATTACTGTTGTTGCCGTGCTCATAAAGTTCCTTTTACAATCATCTCTTTAAGATGTTCTATTATTGAAGTAATAGTTTCAGCTGCATTATCTTTTTTCATTTTTGTGATAACTTTTTGTTTGATATCATCACTATTGATATATGTCCCAGATTTTTCATAAAATGAAGCAATAGGAAGTGCTACATCTGATTTTTCTTGTGTAGGACAAAGATGTGTAAAAAATGATATTATTTTTTTACCTTCTAGTAAAACTAACTTTTTATCAAAATAGTTATTATCAACAACGATTACAAGACTTGCTTTCTCTAAAGATGCGTTAAAACTTTGTTCATCATCATTGATCCCTATCTCTTTGAGTGCTTTTCTATTAGTTGCTCGGTCACTATTTCGTAAGTAATCATCTCCAAAAGAGTCATCATAAGTATCTGGAGAATATCCTGATATATCAGCGTTAAGTTTACTTGCTAGATTATTGAGGTTTTTCATCTCTTCGATTGATAAACTTGGACTAATGAGAAATAAAACTTCTTTTGTTGTTGATATCTCTTTAAATATGTTTGCGATAGCATCATTGAGTGTTGTATCTTCATTGTGAAGTTTTGCAGTCTCAAATCTATTTTCATTTTCATTATGATATGAAACTCGTCCCTCATCACACATAAAAAATCCATTTACAGCATCATTTCTTCGTGGTCGAAATCGAAAAATCTCATCATTTTTATATTTTTCTTTTCTATGATCAACAGTGATATTACACCCTTTTGAACATCCACTACAAATAGCATCAAAACTATCTAAGAACCAAACTCGTTGTTTAAATCTAAAATCTTTAGAAGTCAATGCCCCAACAGGACAAAGATCAACTACATTCATAGCATATGGATTATCCAAAGGTCGTCCAGGAAATGTTCCTATATAGGAATGATCACTTCGTCCTAAAACAGCAAGTTCATTTGTTTTTGTGATATCTGAGCAAAATCGTGTACATCGTGTACATAAAACACATCTTTCACGATCTAGCATCACATTTGATCCTAGGTCAATTCTTTTTGCATGATGTGTTTTTTCACTTACATTTACACGAGATTCATAAAAACCAGATTCCATATAGTAGTCTTGAAGTTTACATTCTCCTGCTTGATCACAAGTAGGACAATCAATAGGATGATTGATAAGTTCAAGTTCTAAAATATCTCGTCTAACTTTTTCAATATTTTCACCCTTAGTTCGTACTTCCATCCCCTCTTTGATAAAGGTATCACAGGCGATCTGTGGTCGTTTTTGACCTTCGATTTCAACCATACACATTCGACAGTTTCCATCTTTTCCTAAGGCTTGATGATAACAAAAATGGGGAATATGAATATTTTCATTTAAAAGAGTATCGATTAGTAAACTCCCCTTTTCCACTTCCATATCTGCACCATTAATTTTTATAGTAATATTTTCACTCATTATTGTGCATCTCCTTTATCTTCTATATACGATACAAATTCATCTCTATATTTTTCTACAAGACTTTTAATGATATCTTTAACAGCAGGTGCAAAAACACAAATCGTTTTTCCATTCATGGTGTCACACACATCTAATATAGTATCAAGATCAGAAACTGTTCCTTTACCATCTAAAATTCGCTCAATAATAGTATCGATCCAACCACATCCTTCGCGACAAGGTGTACACTGTCCACATGACTCGTGATGGTAAAACTCGATTAAGTTTTTAGCGACATCCACCATAGAAACACCCTCAGGAATGATCATCATTCCACCTGTTCCTAATGTAGAACCAATATCCCACATAGTTTCATAATCTAAATATGCTTTTTCAACCTCTTTTGCAGTTAAGATAGGACACGAAGCCCCTCCTGGAATCACCGCTTTTAGTTTTAAGCCATTTTTCATACCGCCACCGATTTTTTCGATCACTTCTGTCATCTTACAACCATACTGTAGCTCATATACACCTGGATTATTTACAGGACCACTCATTGCAAATAGCATCGTTCCTGGAGCTTTTTCTGTTCCGTACTTAGTATATGATTCATAACCATTAAGTACGATATTTGGTACTGATGCTATTGTTTCTACATTATTTACAGTTGCAGGTTGTCCAAAAAACCACTCACACTCTTTACCGTGTGGTTTAAGTCGTGGATGCCCTCTTTTTCCTTCGATTGATTCGATAAGTGCAGATTTTTCACCACAAATATAAGCACCACCACCTCTATGAACTGTGATGTTCATACGATAGTCATATTTATTCATCACCTTTTCACCGATGATATTAGCAGCATACGCTTCTTCAATTGCAGCATTTAATCTATCAATAAAAAACTTGTATTCACCTCGTATATAGATAAAACAATCATGTGCTCCAATAGCATATGATGAACAAATAATTCCTTCTATTAAAAGATGTGGGTCATACTCGAAAATTTGTCTATCTTTAAAAGTACCAGGTTCTGATTCATCACCATTTGCGATCAAATATCGAGGTCGTTCATCAACAGGGGGCATAAGTTTCCACTTAGGTCCACAAGCAGCTCCACCTCCACCTTTTCCTCTTAATCCTGATTTACAAACCTCTTCAGTTACTTCATCAGGAGACATCGTGAAAAGCTTATCTATTGATTCATATCGTCCATTTTTAAGAGCAACATCAAGAGTATGAGAATCTGGAATATCAAAGTTTTTACTTACAATTTTTACTATCATTTCATTTGGACTCATTATTTACACCCCTTGATGATATTTTCAAGTTTTTCAACAGTTAAGTTTTCATGATATGTATGATTTAAAGCGATCATAGGAGCACCACCACAGGCACCTTGACACTCAACTTCACTAAAATGAAATTTTCCATCTTTTGAAGTTTGTCCAGGCTCGATATCTAAAGTCTCTTTGATAAACTTCTTAAGCTCTGGTGCACCCATAAGCATACAAGAAAGTGTTTTGCATAACTCTATATGATATGTTCCTATTGGTTCAAGATTAAACATCGTATAAAAAGTAGCGAAACTATGTACTTCTATAGGAGTTTTTCCTAATTTATCTGCCATGAAAATCATCGCATCTGGACTTACCCATCCTATCTGCTCTTGAACTAACCAAAGTCCAGGAAGCATCATCGCATCTTGGTTTGGATATTTTTTGAGTATTCTTTGAAACTCTTTTTCATTCTCTTCTGTGTAGCTAAACTTTTCCATTATCTATCAAACTCCCCAGCAATAAAATTCATACTTGCCATTGTTACAACAGCATCTGCCAACATCGAACCCTCTACAATATCTGCAAAAGCAGCTAACGAATAAAAACTTGGCGGTCTACATTTTACTTTGTAAGGTTTTCCTTCTCCATCACTTACGATGTAGAAACCAAGCTCACCATTTCCACCTTCAGAATATGAATAATACTCACCTTTTGGCACTTTTATACCATCAATAGTAAGTTTAAATTGATTCATCAACCCTTCAATATTTCCGTATACATCTTCTTTTGATGGAAGTAATATTCCTGGAGCATTGATATTTAAAGGACCATCTGGCATCTCTTTCATAGCTAGTCTTATGATTTTGATAGATTGTTTCATCTCTTCAAATCGACACATCATTCTGTCATAGATATCACCATGACTCCCAACAACTACATCAAAATCAAAATTTTCATATCCATAGTATGGTTTATCTTTTCTCAAATCAAAAGCAACACCAGTTGATCGTAAGTTTGGTCCAGTGATACCATAACTCAAGGCAAGCTCTGGTGTAATCACACCAACATCTTGTGTTCTGTCATGAAAGATTCTATTATGAGCAATAAGTGTCAAACAGTCACTAATAGCCACTTCAACCTCTTTTAAAACAGCTTCTAAATCACCCTCAAAGCCATCATATAGATCAAACTCTAATCCACCGATTCTTGTGTAAGTATTGGTAAGTCGTGCCCCTGTAAGTTTTGAAAGTAAATCATACGCAGAATCTCGTGGAGCAAAGAGATACCAGTAATTTGTAAGACCACCTAGATCGACCATATTTGCACCATTACAAACAAGGTGATCCATTATACGACTCAACTCACCTGTAACAATTCTGATCATTTTAGCTCGCGGAGTGATCTCGATATCAAGCATCTCTTCAACTGCTTTTGCATATCCAATATTATTTAAAATAGCACTACAGTAATTTAATCTATCAGTATATGGGATAACTTGTGAATAAGTATGGTTTTCACAAGATTTTTCAAATCCTCTATGTAAGTACCCTATTTCAGTTACACAGGCTGTGATAGTTTCACCTTCCATCGCTGCAAAGTTTCGTATCGTACCATGCGAAGCTGGATGTGACGGTCCAACATTTAGTAGCATAAGATCATCAACTTCTTCATCAGAATACCCTTTAGATTTTAAAAGAGGAGTCATCTCATCCATCAAATCTTCAGTTTCTGTACAAATCTGACCTTTTGTAATCAAATAGTCTTTTCGTAAAGGATGTCCTATAAATTGATGATGATTTAAAAGTCTTTTCATATTTGGATGACCTTTAAATGTCACTCCATATTGATCATACGCTTCTCTTTCTCCCCAGTTTGCTGAAAGATAAAGATCTGAAATAGTATCTATCTCTAAACTCTCATCATCTATAAAAGTTTTTACTACCATCTCTTTTTTAAATGTCGCATCTCTTAGGATATAAAC
>JBASAI010000362.1:0-2562 GCA_049650525.1 Arcobacteraceae bacterium | reverse complement strand
ATACAAACTGTTCATATGATCGAAAATATCACTATTTCTGGACAGTTTAAAGAAAAAAATTATTTAAGTATCGCATCTCGAAATGATGAACCGATGCTCAATGATATTTTAGAAAAAGCACTCAATTCTTTAGATGAAAGTACAAAAAATACTTTTATAAATAAATGGAGTAGTATACGATATGAAACAAATGCTGATTATACTTTAGTACTACAGATGCTATTTTTAGGGTTGGTTATATTGAGTATATTTATGTATTGGAATTTATTACTCAAAGAAGAGATAAAAAAGAAAGAGATTGCACAAAAATTATTACAAGACAATGAAGAAAAATTTCGTACTCTTTTTGATATAGCTCCTGTTCTATTAGATGCTTTTGATAAAGATGGCAATTTAACAATGTGGAATAAAGAGTGTGAAAAAGTTTTTGGATGGACAAAAGATGAAATTAATAAGTGTGATAACCCTATGGGACTATTTTATCCTCACTTAAAACCACAAAAAGAGATCAAAAAATTAATGGTGGGAAAAGAACAAAATACTTATTATGAATGGTGTCCTCATACAAAAGATGGACGAGTACTTACAATATTGTGGGCAAATATAAATCTTCCAAATGATGAAGTTATTCATATAGGATATGATATAACAGAAGAAAGAAAAAATAAACGGGCTATTGAAGAAAAAACAGAACAGTTACGCATAGCAAAAAAAGAACTCGAAGAGTTAAATAACTCACTTGAAAAAAGAATAGAAAATGAAGTTAAAGAAAATACTAAACATCAAGCGTTGATAATGCACCAAAGTAAACTCGTTCAAATGGGAGAGATGATAGAAAATATTGCACATCAGTGGCGACAACCATTGGCACAAATAAATTCATCAGTACTTTTAATAGATGCAATTTTAGTAAAAAAACAGTGTGAAAATGAGATGGTTGAAGATAAACTTTTAGAGATAGAATCATTGACCTCTTATATGTCCAAAACAATTGATGATTTCAAAAACTTTTTTGATCCAGATAAGAAAAAAACACTTTTTTCTATCAAATATGCTATCGAAAAAGCATATGATATCGTTAAAGGTTCTCTTCAATCTCATCATATACAAGTAGCTATGGCTGTAGATGAAACATTGAATTCATATAGTTATTTAGAAGAGTTACAGCAGGTGTTATTAACGCTATTAAATAATGCTGTAGATGCACTAGTTTTGATGAACATAACAAAAGGAGAGATCAAAATCTCTGTATATACAGAAAAAAATTCAATTATTGTAGAGGTTCAAGACAATGCAAAAGGTATTGATGAGCAGTATATAGATAAAGTGTTTGAACCATATTTTACAACCAAGCATAAATCACAAGGCACAGGTCTGGGACTTTATATGGCAAAAATGATTGTAGAGAATGCATTAGAGGGAAATCTATGTGTTAAAAATAGAGGTGATGGTGCGTGTTTTACCCTTACCTTCCCAATAAAAAAAGGTGTAGAGTGAAAAAAATTTTAAAAATAGTTTTTAGTATTGTAATTTGTTTAAATGCACTTTATTTAAATGCAGCAGAAACTAAAAATAGTAGTGTTGGGAAAGAATCACCTTATGTGATTATATCCATTCGAACAGATGCAAATGAATTTATGAGAGCTTTAGTTGATGGTGCGAAGATATTTGCTAAAAGTATAGGATCAGAAGATAAAGTAATTGCACTTTTTAATTATGGAAATAGCGAAAAGCAGATGCAAGATTTACGATTAACTTTAGAAAAAATAGGTTCAAATGCTATTTTATTTATGGATGCAAATGATGAAAAAGACTTAGTGTTTTTAGTAAATATCGCAAAAGAGTATGGGATATATTTTTCAACTGTATTTAATAAGCCACCTGATATTTGGCCGTGGGATTTTGGTAAATATTGGGTGACGCATACTATTCCTGATGCTGTTTTATCAGGAAAAGTAACTGCACAAGAGATTGTAAAACAAATTAATGGCAAAGGGAATCTCTTGGTGCTTCAAGGAATAATCAATAATTCAACTAATAAAATGCGATTAGAAGGGCTGCATAAGGTTTTAAAAAACTATCCAGATATAAAAATACTAGATAGCAAAGTAGCAAACTGGTCAAGAGCAGAATCCTCAATGCTTGTTACTCAGTGGTTTACAAAATATACGACTGATGATGTTCAAGCTATTTGGGCCGGAAATGATGAGATGGCATTGGGTGCTATTGAAGTTTTAAAAGAGATGGGAGTTGAAAAGAAAATTGCGGTTTCTGGTGTTGATGGTACAGAAGAATCTGCTCGATCTGTGATCTTAGAAGAGTTAAATTGTACCGTCTCTACCTATCCATATTGGCAATCAGGTATGGGATTGTCTTTTGCATATCAGGCGTATTTGGGAAATATAGACCCTTTAAAACTCACACATCAAGAGCGTGCTTTTTATACGAAGACGAGATTACTTACTCGTGACAATGTGCAAGACTTTCTTGAAAATAATATCTTAAATTTTCCAAAAATTGATTATTCAAAATTATGGGAGGGGAAATATAGCCGTCCGATGG
>JBASAI010000361.1:0-6782 GCA_049650525.1 Arcobacteraceae bacterium | reverse complement strand
CACATTTTGTAAAAGAAAATATCTCTTCATATAAAAGTTTGGAATTTTATAAGGACTATGATAAATTTGATCGAGGATTTACTCTTATTTACAAATAACTCAACCTTGATTGACTAAGACTCAACTTTTTGCTATAATGCCAGTTCAAATATAATAGATTTTAACAAATAGGACAAAGAAAAATGGCAAAAAGTTTATACGAAACACTTAATGTAAGTGAAAATGCTACAGCAGCAGAGATCAAAAAAGCATACAGAACTCTCGCAAAAAAATATCATCCAGATATGAATAAAGACCCAAAAGCAGAAGAAAAATTTAAAGAGATAAATGCAGCATATGAAGTACTAGGTGATGAAAAAAAGAAATCACAATATGATATGCATGGTGATGATATGTTTGGTGGACAGAATTTTCATGATTTTGCACAAGGGCAGGGTTCTAGTGCAGATATTAATGATATTTTAAGACAGATGTTTGGACAACAAGGTGGTGGCTTTGGTGGTCAAGGTGGATTTAGTGGTGGCTTTGGTGGTCAAGGTGGTTTTGGTCAACCAGATCTTGATGTGAGTGCTACACTCTCAATCGACTTTACAACTTCTATTTTAGGAGGGGTAAAAAATGTTTCTATAAATGGGGAATCATTTGATATCAAAATACCAGAGGGTATCAAAAATGGTCAAAAAATACGAGCTAAAAACAAAGGGAAACAAGCGCAAGGTTTCCCACGAGGTGATCTCATTATTACTTTAAATGTACAAGAGAGTGATGAATACGAAAGAGAAGATGATGATTTGATTAAATCATTTGATATCTCTTTAAAAACAGCACTTTTTGGTGGAAAAGTAACTATTAAGACACTTACAAAAGATATTACACTTAAAGTGCCGCAAAATACAAAACAAAATCAAAAGTTTAGAGTAAAAGAACTCGGTGCTTTAAATAGAAAAACAAAAGAAAAAGGGACTTTATATTTAAAAGCAAATATTATTCTACCTAAAGTAGAAGATTTCGATGCTGAGTTTGCAGAAGTATTAGAGTCAAAACTTCCATCAGAGATTTAAAATGTCTTTCGATAAAGCATATTGTGAACCAGTTTATCTTATAAGTGAAGTTGCTACAATTTTAGATATACACCCACAAACACTCAGACAGTACGAAAGAGAGGGATTAGTTCTTCCTAGTCGTACTTCTGGTAAAATTCGCCAGTATTCTCAAGAAAATATCGATACGATTAAAAGTATTTTAGTTTTGACTCGTATAGATGGTGTAAATTTAGCAGGAGTGAGTATGATTTTGGAATTAAAAAGTAAAGTTAATGAATTAGAATCAAAACTTGATAAATACTCAGTAAAAATTGAAAATAAATCTTCAAATAGCAAAGCATTAGTAGTGAAAAAAAGTCAATTTGATATCATCGTTTTTGAATAAAAATTTAACTTTTAATTATAAAAATTAAAAGTTAAATTTGATTGAGTATCCTCTCATTAAAGGAGGAGTATCATAATGATCATCTTTGTCATTTGTATTATTGAGATGTGTCATTGATTTTGTATTTTTTAAACTATTATCATCAAGATTATCTTCATGTGTCTCAAATCCTGTTGCAACGATCGTAATTTTAATTTCATCAATAGCTAAATTTTCATCAGTAGTTGTTCCGAAAATTATTTCTGGATTTCCAACGAGTGTATCATGGATATTTTCCATAACATCTCCGATTGCAAACATTGATACATCTGGGTTTACTGTCCAGTGAATCATAATACCTTTTGCATTACTCAGTGATATTTCATCTAATAATGGAGATTTAATTGCAAGCTCTAAAGCTTTTTGTGCTGCATCATCACCTGTGGCTTTTCCTATTCCCATAAGAGCAACACCTTTATGCTGCATAATTGTTTTTACATCTGCAAAATCGACATTGATATCATCACTACCAGGCTTTAAGATAACTTCACTCATACCATTTACGGCTTGATATAAAACATCATCAACAACTTTAAAAGCATCTTTCATACCAATATTTTCTGCAACAATATGACGAAGTCGATCATTTGGAATAATAATAATAGAGTCAGTCACTTTTTTGATCTCTTCGAGACCTAAATTTGCTAATCCTGTTCTTTTTTTACCTTCCCATTTAAATGGTTTTGTGACAACAGCAACGGTCAGTGCTCCTATCTCTTTTGCAGCTTTTGCAATAATCGCAGCAGCTCCAGTTCCAGTTCCACCACCGAGACCAGCTGCTATAAATACGATATCAGAATCAGCAAGTGAGTCTTTTATTTCTTGATAGTTTTCCAATGCAGAATCTCTTCCTATATCAGGACGCATTCCTGCACCTAAACCACGAGTGAGTTCGATCCCTAGTTGGATCTTTTTTGGTGCTTTTGAGAGTGTTAATACTTGCAAATCAGTATTCGCAACAATTAAATCAATTTTATGTGTTCCTTCACTTATCATATGGTTGATCATATTACAACCACCACCACCTACACCAATAACTGCAATTTTTGCAGCATTTTGTGAAAGTGTTCTTGAAGGTTTTTGTACTGTTATATGATTGTGATCAAAAAGATTATTGTCCATTATAGCCACCTTGAAATTCTGTCTAAAAGACCACTAAAACCTTTTGGTTTTTTTTCTGGTTTTTTTGCAGTTTTAATCTCTTGAATATCATTCAGTGATCCAGGATGTGATACTTGATTGTTTTGTTGTTGCATTTGTGCTTGATTGTTATTATGCATTTGCATTGTATTATCTTTTCTTAATTCACTATTACTATCTAGCTCAAAATTATTTTCACTATCTAATTCATATAGTAATAGTCCTACAATTGTAGGCATAGAAGGCGTGTTGAAATTAATATATCCATTTTGGATATTTTTAGGATTTGCTATTTTAATCGGTATATTCTCAAAAATTTTTGATGCGAGTTCTTTAATACCTGGAATATGTGTCATTCCTCCTGTTAAAACTATACCACCGCCGATACTTTCTATAGCAGCACTTTCGATCAGTTTATCATGAATGATGCATAGTGTTTCTTCTATTCTAGCGTGTAAAATAGGCTGAATTTGATCTAGTGATATCTCTTTTGATTCTGATTCATTTCCAAGTGTAGGAAGCTTGACTTTTTTGATGTTTAGTTCACTATCACTTTCATTGTCTTTTGATGGTAAAAGTGTTGCATACTGTTTTTTAATCATATTTGCAGCACTATATGGAGTATGAAAAGTTATTGAAATATCATTGGTAATATGTTCACTTCCTACTGGAATAAAGTCATTATACAATATACTTGAGCCTTTTTGGACAACAAATTGTGTAGTCGTACCACCTAAATTAATGACAGCACTTCCTAGCTTTCGTTGATCATCTTCAAGTGTAGCAATTGCATTTGCATAACCTGATAAGACAAATTTGTCAACTTCTAAATTTGCTTGTTTAAGTGCATTTCTAACATTTACTAAAGATGTTTTTTTAGCAGTAATGATATTTACGGATACTTCAATCCGTGATCCATTCATATTTAATGGATTTGAAATGGCTGCTCCATCATCTACTCTAAAAAAGATTGGTAATACATGGATTAATTCATAGTCTGCAATGATTTGTGCATTGTATAACGCCATTTTAAGAACTTGCTTGATATCATTTTGAGTAATCTGTCCACTTGGGATATTTACTACGCCACTGCCTCTAAGTGTTTTTGTATTTGCTCCAGATAAAGATACAACTGCTTTATTAATAAGTGACCCAGAACTATTAAGTGCTGTTGAAACAGCTTCATTTATAGAATTACCAGCAAGATTAATATCTGTGATATTTCCCTTTTGAACCCCTTCACTTTTACTTTGCCCAACGCCTAAAATATTTATTTTATTACTAAAATCATTTGATGCAACAATAGCAATAATATTTGTTGTACCAATATCTATAGCTAAAATTGAATTATTCAAAACTATTCATTCCCCATAAAAGATTTCACTTCATATTTACTAGCTAACTTTGCCAATAAAGATGATGATAGAGAACTTGCTTTTAAGTTTTGTATAGTTTGGGAAATAGTTTGATTTTGTATTGCATCATTTTTGGCAAATCTACTATTTGTTATTTTATATACTACAACTTTAGAACCTAAATTTACAGTATTTAACACTTTGTTTGCTGAAAAAAGATGTTTGATAAATTCATCTCTTTCTAGATCAATGAGTCCTTTTATTATAGGGATATTGTTTCTACTTACATAGCCTATAGATTGACCACTGAAATTTGCGACAACTTCTTGGGCTTTTTCATTAAGAAGGTTTGCTTTCATTGAATGGATATAATCAGTTTTTACTTGTGCTTGAACTTTTTCATATGTAAGCTCTTGAGGTAAAACTTTTTTAATAAGTTTGATTACATAATAGTGATCATCTTTATACATAGGTTTTAAGACAGTACCTTCTTTACTTGTGATAAGTGTTTTGAAGTCTTCTGTAGTTAAAAAGTTTGAAGAAGTATAGAGTGTTGTGTTATTTTGAAAACTTTCATTTTCTTTTTTAAGATCAAGATATGCTCGCAATGCAATTTTTCTCATCTCTTTTTTTGTTTTTTCTTCTACTTGCTCGATTTTTGTGTAAAGAATTTCATAACCACTTTCTGATTTGTAGTTCTGTTTATTTCGAGTCCAGTATTCTTTGAGTTGCTCTTGTGTTGTATTGATTTTGATATCATTATCTGTAACGATATTTATACTTATTTCATCTTCACTAAAAATAAGACTACTGATGTTTTCTAACTCATTTGTTTGTAATGATGTTTGAAATAAATTTTGTACTTTAGTTACTAAAATATCTTGTTTTAATTGTGCTTCAAACTCTGTTGCGGTTCTTTTATTTTGTCGTAAAACTGCAATGTAAGTATTTTTATCAAATTTCCCATCTTTGAAAAATGCATTGATTTTAAGAAGTTCAATTGCTACTTCTTGATCAGTAACCATAAGTTCTATTTCGTCTGCATAGTTTAATATAAGGTATCTTTGAATTACTCTTTGAAGTGCTGCTTCTTCGAGTTTAAACTGTTGTGCCATTTCCTGGTTGAAGTTTTCACCTAACATCTGTTGGTATTGTGAGTATAAATTACTATATTCAGCCTGTAAGTCTTTTAAAGGTATCTCTTTTTTCCCTACAGTTGCGACTGTACTATCTGATTTTCCATAGTCATAACTTCCCCATCCTACAAAACCAGCACCAACAAAAGCAATTGTACTTATCCATATCGTAACAATTAACCACTTTTTATGTTTTTGCATCCATTCAATCATATGTTTTATACCTTTATTATATATTTAATCTTTATTTATTTGGGCTTGATTATACTATTTTCTTGATTATTTATCTCTGAATCATCATAAGGATCCATATGGATATTTATAATCCAATTTTTATTTGTATCCAATTGCCTTATTTGTTCTTCTATTTTATCTGAAACTTTATGTGCTGCCATAAGTGTAATGAGACAATTAAAAACTAAATGAACATCAATGTAGTTATTATCACCAACATTTCTTGTTTTTAAATCATGAAAATTATTGATATTTTCATTTGAATAAAATATCATTTTGACTTGTTCTACATCTTTTTGAGAAAGCGCACGATCTAAAAGAACTAATACTCCATCTTCTATTAGCTCATACGCGCTATAGATAATATAAATAGATATTCCTCCACCTATAATTATGTCAACTAGGTGATACTCTGTAAAATAAATAATTACAAGGGAAAGTAGAACAGCTATATTTACCCAAACATCTGTTTTATAGTGTAAAACATCTGCTTTAATAACCATATTATTTGTTTTTTTTGCGACTGCATTTAAATAAACAACAAGTCCAATAGTAATAAATAATGAAACAATCATAACAATAAGAGAAATATTTAAATAAGTAGTAACTTCACTTGAAAAGTATTTTACAATAGCTGTATAGAGTAGAAATAGACCAGAAATTGTGATGATGACACCTTCTATGAGACTTGCCAATGCTTCTATTTTTCCACGACCATAGTTAAAATACTTGTCTGCTGGTTTTTCTGAGTTTGATATGGCAAAATAGTTAAAAAGTGATACAAACATATCAAGAACAGAATCAATAGCCGAAGCTAATACAGCAACGGAACCACTCATGATTCCGATAGCTAGTTTTATAAGAGTTAAAAATGCAGCAACACTAGTAGAAACTACTGTTGCTTTTTTTTGTAATGTCATTGAGGATTATCTTCTCCCTCTATCTCCACCACCAGATCTACCACGGCTATCACCACCACCAGATCTACTTCTTTCTCCACCAGATCTACCTCTGCTGTCTCCACCACCAGATCGATTTCTATCTCTATTTCCACCAGATCTGTTTCTGCTTCTTGATTGACCGCCACCACGACCACCTCTAGAACCACCACCGCCACCTTTTAGTGCTCTTTCAAGTAAAAATTCGATATCTTTTTTAGTTTTACCGATATTATCTTTCCCTTTAACATTATTTTGTTTTAATAATATAGTTGCTAGTTTATAAGTGATAGTTGATAGATCAAATTGATCTTTCATTGATTCAACAATTTCGATAACTTTTTCATCAATTTCTTGAGAAGCTATATCTGCTTTGATTCCATCAATTGCTTTAAATTGTACTGCATCTTTATTTGGAATAATTCTACTTTCAATTTTAGCACCAACATCTTTTTGAATTTTATGTAAAGATCTAAATTCAGCAGGAGTCACAATAGAAACAGCTTTTCCTT
>JBASAI010000360.1:0-1568 GCA_049650525.1 Arcobacteraceae bacterium | reverse complement strand
TTTAAGTTTAAATCATACACATCATTAAGTATATGCATGAAAATATCTTCACCCAATTTATTTATATCATATAGCCCTAATTGGTTATCTAATTCTACTTTTGATTTTATCCAAGCAAATTGATTTCTTATAAATTCTAATTGTTTTAAAGTTTCATTCATGTTTTATATCCTATATGCTAATATCAATTGTACTTTATATATCTTATGTTAGAAGTGATTTTAGCAAAAAACAAATAAATATAGTAGGATATTCAGTTGACTCCTTCCTAAAAAAAGCTGGATACCTATTATTTTGTAGTGTTTCTAAATATAATGTAAATTAAGTTATAAAAATATTTATGAACAAATCTACAACCTGTACCTTTTGGAGTATGTTCAAAAATTCAGCTCTTTTTGGAACAGACTATTTTTTAATAAAAACTGCTCCAAAAATAAGAGCTTGTTGAAAAAATTATATTCTATTATAATTCATTTAGAAAGTTCTTCTAAAGCTTCAATAACAGCTAGAGCTTTATCTTTCTGCACAAAAATATTATCGTAATAATAACCTACAGCAACATTTGCAGATATTACATATGAAGTTAATTTATATGAAAATGCAGCAGTAAGTCCAACTGCATCTAAACTTGAATGAATTTCAAGTGTAATCTTGCTAAATATGGATTGGAATAGTAATTTATGGCGAATCAATAGCTGCAATTATAGAACTTAAGTTAGCTAGTCCTTAAGAAAAAATCATAAGATGTTTATCTAGTTTCTCAAAAAAGTATGTTTGTACTTTAAATTTATGATATCCATCTGTTTTAAAATCATATATTTTTATTTCTGAAGTTGTTTTTGTATCAAACAACTCTTTCTTTAGCTCACTTTTATCTATTGAATTATGTTTGATAAGTTGAAAAAAATCCCCTTTTGTTTCATCCCATAACTCTTTTATAATATCATTTCCTAATAAATTCCTAAATGATTTATTTACACAAAAAAGCTGTTTATGGATAAAAGTAACAATATAAACAGGGGAACTATCTACAATTTTTTGAATTAATGCATTTTGTTCTTCTAATTCTTTTACATACAAATTAGAAACATTTGACTCAATGTTAGAAGAAACAATATTTAAACGATAGCCATAATTTCTTTTTTGAATAAATATATCGCAATCAATCTTTTTTCGAAGACGGCTTATAATCGTCCTTACAGAAGTTTCACTATTTAGCTTTAAAATTGATTTTAAAAGTTTTGTAGATATAAAATCGCCACTAATCAAAGCTCTAAGTAATGCTATTTCTTGTTTTGTGAGTATATAGACCTTATCATTTAAAATAAGTTCATTTTTATCCAAATTAATACTTGTATTTTCATTGAGACTTATAATCTTTGTTTTTTTAGTATTCTTATAGAATCTATACCAAGATTTTAACTCTTCATTAGAAAAAGAGGCATTTATATAGTTAGGAAAATTATTTTTAAGTATTATTTCTATATCTTTATCATCGTTTACAACAAAAAGTAAAAAAGCACTAACTTGTCTATTCTTATAAGATTCAATAGCTTCCTTATCTATTG
>JBASAI010000359.1:0-23586 GCA_049650525.1 Arcobacteraceae bacterium | reverse complement strand
CTCTTACAGTGTCACCATATTTTTCACCAAACATAGCAATAGCACCTTTTGTTTTGGCTTGCTCTATTGGTAACTCTTCTACAGTTCCAGTTAATCCACGAGCAATCATTGAGTTTACAAGGTCTTGTACCTCTTCTATTTGAGCTGTTGTCATCGCTTTTGGATAGGTAAAGTCAAATCGTAATCTTTTGTCGTCATTTAAGCTACCTGCTTGTGATACTGTATCACCAAGTACCATTCGAAGTGCACTTTGTAAAAGATGAGTTGCACTATGATGTTTTGATACTTCTCCACGATTTACTACAACTGCTTCAATAGATTCATTTACCTTTAGTGCAGAGCTTGTCACTGTTACTTTTGACATATTGATACCAAAAAACTTTTTTGTTTCTTTTACAATAGCGATATCTTCACTATTTTCTAATGCCCCAACATCACCATTTTGTCCACCACTCGTGGCATAAAATGGAGTTTTGTCAAGCATGATCCATCCTGTTTTATTTGTATCTAAAGTCTCAACTTGTTTGAAGTTTTCATCAAGCAGTGCCACGATAGTACTAGAAGTTCTGATATTTGTATAGCCTACAAATTCATTTGTTCCTACTGTTTCAAGTAGTTGTTTAAAGTCACCATCATTTGCATCATCACCACTGCCTTTCCATGCAGCTTTTGCTTGTGCTTTTTGTGCATTCATACAACTGTCAAAAGTGGCATTGTCTACTTTTAGGTTTTTTTCTCGTAACATATCTTCTGTAAGGTCAAGTGGAAAACCGTGTGTATCATACAAACTAAATGCAACTTCTCCACTAAATACATCTTTTGTATTTTCTAGTTCTGCATTGAAAAGTTCCATACCGCTTGCGATTGTTTTGAAAAATCTTTGCTCTTCTAATAAAACTTGCTCTTTGATAAATGCTTTTTTCTCTAAAAGTTCTGGATAAAAGTCTCCCATCATCTCACATAATGTATCGATGATATCAGCCATAAATGCTTTTCTAAATCCAAGTAAATACCCGTGTCTTACAGCTCGTCTTAAAATTCTTCTTGCAACATATCCTCTACCGACTTTATCAAATAAAATCCCTTGAGAGAGCATAAATGTCACTGTTCGTACATGATCTGCGATCACTCTAAAGCTAGCGATATTTTTGTCTGTGAGTTTTGTATCACAGATTGATTCAAGTTTTTTGATGATTGGTTGAAAAGTACTACTATCAAAGTTATTTGAAACACCTTCTTTAATCGCAACTACTCTTTCTAGACCCATTCCTGTATCTATAGATGGTTTTGGTAAAGGATTGAGATTGCCTTGAGCATCTCTTTCGTACTGCATAAATACAAGATTCCAAATCTCTAAAAATCTATCACCTTCTCCACCCATTTTATCTTCAGGACCATTAAACTTCTCAGCTCCTTGATCATAAAAAATCTCACTACAAGGTCCACAAGCACCTGTGTCACCCATTGACCAGAAATTGTCTGCGTCTCCAAATCGTAAAATACGATCTTTTGAGATATGTTTTTGCCATAATTCATAGGCTTCATCATCACTATCGTGAATAGTTACCCATAATTTATCAATAGGCAATGCTAAATTTACTGTGATAAACTCCCATGAATATGCCATTACTTCTTTTTTGAAATAATCTCCAAAAGAAAAATTTCCAAGCATCTCAAAAAGAGTATGATGTCGTGCTGTATATCCTACATTTTCTAAGTCATTGTGTTTTCCACCAGCTCGTACACAGAGCTGACAGCTTGTCGCTCGCGGTATTTCTGGAGTGGGAACTGCGCCTGTAAAAATATCTTTAAATTGAACCATACCTGCGTTTGTAAAAAGGAGTGTTGCATCATCTGGAACGAGTGGTGCACTTTTAATTATATTGTGTTGTTTTGAAGCAAAAAACTCTAAAAACTCTTGTCTTATATTCATAATATTTATCCGTATTTAATTTTATATAAGATTTTATCTAAAATATCATTTATAGTTTGTTATAACTCACATTTTTTAACTTAAATAAAGAAACTATAGAGTACAATTTTTTAAATAATTACAAAAAAGGAATTAAAATGGGAAAATATATAGAATTAACAAATGATAATTTTGAAGCAACTACAAAAGAGGGTGTTTCGCTAGTAGACTTCTGGGCACCTTGGTGTGGACCTTGTAGAATGATCGCTCCAGTTATCGAAGAGTTAGCTGAAGAGTTTGAAGGAAAAGCAAACATTTGTAAAGTAAACACAGATGAGCAACAAGAATTAAGTACACAATTTGGTGTAAGATCAATCCCTACAATCGTTTTCATGAAAGATGGTGAAATCGTTGATACAATGGTTGGAGCTTCTTCAAAACAAGCTTTTGCTGATAAAATTAATAGTTTATTATAGTATTTACTAAAAACTAATTGTAAAAAGGGATTTTGGAGTTTGACTCTAAAGTCCCTTTTTTTTTATCTAAAAAACAGAAGGAATCATCATGTTTGAAATGGGAGCAAGTTTGCAAGGCGATAGTTGGGAAACAAAACGACTCAAAGATCCAAAAAAAAGTTTTGAAAAAATCACAAAAAATGAACACCAACTTGTCTTTACCTTTGAAAAACGAAGAGGTAAACCTGTTACTTTAGTAGGGCGATTTTTTATGAGTGATAAAGAGAAAAAAGCAGTTCTAAAACTTATAAAAACGAAGCTAGGTTGTGGTGGAGCTGTAAAAGATGAATGGCTTGAGATACAAGGCGATAAAAAAGAACAGATCATTGAAGTGCTCGAAGCAGATGGTTGGAAGTTTAGAAAGAAGTAACTATGCAAAAAATATTTGATGAAGTAAATAGTTTAGATATAAGATGCTTAAATAAATTTAATTTAACAGAAGATATCTTGATGGAAAATGCCGCAAGTGCAATGTTGCAGCATATTGATGAATTTTGTACTATTGAAGAAAAAATTCTTATTGTGTGTGGGGCTGGAAACAATGGAGCAGATGGAATAGCCCTTGCTAGAATGCTACACAAGAAATATAAAGTTGCAGTGTATATACCATTTGGTAGTGTATCAAAAATGGCAAAAACACAACTCCAAAGAGTCAAAAAACTTGGTGTAAAAATCATCTCAAAAATACAAAAAACAGATGTGATAATTGACTGTTTATTTGGTTCTGGACTTAATCGTGACTTTGATGAATCAACAATAAAACTGATCAATCAAATGAATAAACAAAAAGCCTATAAAATCGCTTGCGATATACCAAGTGGAATAAACTTTTTGGGTCAAATTACAACAAAAGCTTTTTATTCAGACATCACTATCACTATGGGAGCTTTAAAAAAATCACTTTTTACAGATGCTGCAAAAGAATATACAGGGGCAATATTTGTCGCAAATCTAGGGATCCAAAGAGAACTGTATGAAAAAGAATCATCATGTTTTTTACTTGAAAATACAGATATAAAACTTCCCTTTAGAGATACGAAAATAGCAAATAAAGGGAAATATGGACACTTGAGTGTAGTGCTTGGAGAAAAAGTTGGAGCTGGGCTTTTGTGTGCTGATGCTGGCTTTTCTTTTGGGTGTGGATTGATCACTGTCGTTTCAAAAGAAATAAAAAAACTTCCTAATTATATCATGCAAAATAGTGTATTGCCAAACAATACAACAGCTTTATGTATGGGAATGGGTTTGGGAAAAGAATATGATGAAAAGGTACTTCAAAATACTCTGCCAAAAGTGATTGATGCAGATCTTTTTTATGATATCAAAATAGTTGATATCTTACAACAAAAAAAAATAGTTTTAACTCCCCATCCCAAAGAGTTTTGTTCTCTTTTAAATATTACCAAGATAGCTGATATCAGTATTGAGAAATTACAAAATAATCGTTTTAAATATGTAGAGCTCTTTTGTAAAAAATATCCCAAAGCAGTGCTTCTTTTAAAAGGTACAAATGTTCTGATCGCTCAAAATAAAAAAATATATGTCAATCCATTGGGTTCTGCAGTTCTGAGTAAAGGTGGAAGTGGAGATGTGTTATGTGGACTTATCGGATCTCTTTTAGCGCAAGGGTATACTCCTCTTGAGGCGGCTATAAATGCTAGCCTTGCACATACGATTGCGGCTGGTAATTATAGTCAAAATAATTATTCAATGTCCCCCCAAGATTTAGTGCAAGAGATTAAAAAACTATAATGATAGTGTTGTAATAGCACAATTGTACAAAAATGATTTTATTTACAGGGTCTATAATACTAGTGTTTATGGGAAATATAAAGAAATTTGATAATTTCTTTATATTTCTCTTGACATTTAAAATAAAATCTATTATAATTCCATCCACATTAAGACATTGTCTTGATACTTAGTTCGGAGTGTAGCGCAGCCTGGTTAGCGCACCTGGTTTGGGACCAGGGGGTCGGAGGTTCGAATCCTCTCACTCCGACCATGTTATTTAAAATATAGAAATTATAAAATTCTGATGGTAGGATTAGCTCAGTCGGTTAGAGCGTCTGGTTGTGGTTCAGAAGGTCGTGGGTTCGATCCCCATATCTTACCCCATTCATAATTTTACAAATGCTTCCTTAGCTCAGCTGGATAGAGCAACGCCCTTCTAAGGCGTAGGCCACACGTTCGAATCGTGTAGGGAGTACCATTGAATACTATCAATTAACTATATCTATGCGGATGTGGTGAAATTGGTATACACGCCAGACTTAGGATCTGGTGCTTTACGGCGTGGAGGTTCAAGTCCTCTCATCCGCACCATCGTATAGTTAAGTGATAGTATTCGATTAAGCCTCTTTAATAGGGGCTTTTTTTATGTCTAAAATTAAAGCAAAATTTTCTCAAACTCTCAAAAAATATATGTTTAAATACACTACTTCATATTTAAACTGTAACACCATATAACTTAATCTTTTAGAAATGTATCTTGATAAATAAAGGTTGGACAGTTTCCTTGTGAGAACTTAAACTATAACTTAGTTATTTTTATAATCTAATAATAAAGAACTTTATACTATTCTTTTAAAAAATAAAGAGAAAGTTTTAAATGCTAATTGATGGACATGGAAGAAAAGTAAACTATTTAAGGGTATCTGTTACAGAACGATGTAATTTTAGATGCCAATACTGTATGCCTGAAAAACCATTTTCGTGGGTACCAAAAGAAAATCTACTCTCTTTTGAAGATATGTTTGAGTTTATAAAAGTAGGGGTTGATGAGGGGATAGAAAAAGTACGACTTACAGGTGGTGAACCCCTTTTGAGACAAGGACTTGATCTTTTTATCAAAATGATAGCAGACTATGCTCCTACTTTAGATCTCTCTTTAACAACTAATGCTTTTTTACTTGAAGAATCAGCCCAAAAACTCAAAGACGCAGGACTGAAAAGAGTAAATATTTCTTTGGATAGTCTTGATGCTTCTGTGGCACACCAAATCGCACAAAAGAATGTTTTACCAAAAGTACTAAAGGGAATAGCAAAAGCAGATGAAGTTGGACTCAAAATCAAGATTAACTGTGTTCCTATAAAAGATGTCAATGATGGTGAACTCATAGATTTGTTAGAATACTGTAAAGAAAGAGGGTATGAGATACGATTTATTGAATATATGGAAAATACGCATGCTAGTGTGAAAGAAGGATTAAATTCTGCTGATATTCAGAGTATTATAAGAAAGAAATATGATTTTACGAGAGGTGAAAGGGAAGGTAATTCTCCTTCTCAAAGTTACATTTTAGAAGATGGGTATAAGTTTGGGATAATTGAGCCACATCTTGATGACTTTTGCAGTGATTGTAATCGACTTCGTATCACAGCAGAAGGATATCTTATTCCTTGTTTGTATTTTGAAGATGCTTTAAGTATAGCAGATGCGATCAAAGCGAAAGATATACAAGAAGCTTCCAATATTTTAAAAAAAGTTTTACAAAATAAACCAGAAAAAAATAAATGGGGAAGTGACAATGATTCTACTCGTGCTTTTTATGAAACTGGTGGTTGATACAATATAATTTATAGCCTTTGACTATGAAGTGTTACTCAATTCAATAAATTATATACATTAGATATTTCTTTTATCTTAAGTAAAACTTTTTTTTGCTAATATTATCGGTAGATTATAATACATAGGAAATTGAAAATGAATGATAAACATTATGAAGTAGTTGTTGTAGGTGGTGGTATCTCAGGTGCTGCGTTATTTTATGAATTAGCAAAGTATACTAATACAAAGAAAATTTGTATGTTGGAAAAATATGAAGCATTAGCAACATTAAATTCAAAAGGTAGTAGTAACTCACAAACAATACATGTGGGAGATATCGAAACTAACTATACTTTAGATAAAGCCGCTATTACAAAAAGAACTGCAAAAATGATTGAAAAATTTTGTTTACAATATGGCTTAGAAGAAAAAATTATGTTCAAACATCAAAAAATGGCACTTGGTGTTGGAGAGAAAGAAGTTGAATTTATTACTAAAAGATACAACGACTTTAAAGAACTTTTCCCTTATTTAGAATTATGGGACAAAGAAATGCTTAGAGAATTAGAACCTAAACTAGTATATGCAGATAAAGAACAAACAATAGATAGACCTGAGCCAATAGTAGCGATGGGTGCTCGAAATGAATACACAACTGTTGATTATGGTGCTATGACTGAAGAGTTAGCAAAAGCTGGACAAAATGCAGATGCTGAAAAAATTACAGATATTTTTTATAACTCAGAAGTTGAGGATATCGAAAAAGATGGTGACAAATATAGACTTACTACAGTAAATGGAACAGTATATACAGCTGATTTTGTTGTAGTAAATGCTGGTGCTCATTCACTTTATCTTGCGCATAAAATGGGATATGGTAAACATATGGGATCATTATCTATGGCTGGATCATTTTACATCACAGAAGGTCACTTCTTAAATGGTAAAGTATATATGGTACAAAATGACAAACTTCCATTTGCAGCACTTCATGGCGATCCGGATATTTTAGAAGATGGTAAAACAAGATTTGGACCAACTGCACTTGCACTTGGTGTTTTAGAAAGATATAAAGGGCTTAAATCAATGGGGCAATGTCTCAAAACTATGAACATTGATGGAAGTATCTTAAAAATATTCTGGGATCTATTAAAAGATTCTGAAATTAGAAGCTATGTATTTAAAAACTTCTTATTTGAAGTACCTGGTATCAACAAAGGTTTATTTGTAAAAGATGCACAAAAAATCGTACCTTCTTTAACAAAAGACGATATCGAATATGCAAAAGGTTTTGGTGGAGTAAGACCACAAGTTCTTGATAAAAAAGAACAAAAACTTATGCTAGGTGAAGCATCACTTAGTGAAGGAAACGGTATCATTTTTAATATGACTCCATCACCTGGAGCTACTTCTTGTCTAGGAAATGCACAAAGAGATATCAAAGTAGTATGTGATTACTTAAACTTAGAGTTCAACGAAACTCAATTTTTAGCAGACCTAACTGAGCAAGAAGCATAAGTTATATGAGAGCATTAATTAGTGTAAGTGATAAAAGTGGCATAGAAAACTTTGCAAAAGAATTAGTAAGTTTAGGATATGAGATCATCTCTACAGGTGGAACATACAATAAACTAAAAGATGCAGGAATTGCTGTAATTGAAGCAAACGAAGTGACAAAATTCCCAGAGTGTTTTGAAGGGAGAGTTAAAACTCTTAACCCTTTTATTCACGGTGGTATCTTACATAGACGAGATAAACAGTCACATCTCGCTGAAGCAAAAGAGTTAGGTGTAGAGGGTATTGATCTTGTATGTGTAAATCTTTATCCATTTAAAGCAACTATTGAAAAAACTGATGACTTTGAAGAGATCATCGAAAATATCGATATCGGTGGACCAGCGATGGTTCGATCAGCTGCTAAAAATCATGATAGTGTGATCATCGTTACTGATGTGATTGATTATGATGTAGTGTTAAACAATCTTAAAAATGATACAAATACGCAAGAGTTTAGACGAGATATGATGATAAAAGCATATGAGCACACAGCTGCGTATGATGCTATGATCGCAAACTATATGAACAAAAGATTCAACGGTGGTATGGGTGCAAAACAATTCATCGTAGGTGAAAAAGTATTTGATACACGATATGGAGAAAATCCACATCAAAAAGGTGCGTTGTATGAGTTTGATAAACACTTATCAAATAAATTTATCACACTCAAAGGTGAAGCATCATTCAACAATATGGGAGATATCTCAGGAGCTGCAAAAATCGCATCTGCTTTTGGTGATGACAACGCTGTATGTATCGTAAAACATGGTAATCCTTGTGGATTTGCTATCAAAGATACACTTTTAGAATCATATACAGAAGCACTAAAATGTGATCCTGTGTCTGCATTTGGTGGAGTAGTAGCTGTAAATGGTATTGTTGATTTAGATCTTGCTGTTAAGATGAACGAGATCTTTTTAGAAGTTGTATTTGCAGCTGATTTTACTGCAGAAGCAGAAGAAGAGTTAAATAGAAAGAAAAGAATCAAACTTTTCAAGCAAGGTACAAAAAAATTAGAGATGTCAAATGACGCAAACAACTTCAAAATAGTTGATGGTGGATTTGTATATCAAGATGCTGATAAAGTTGAAGATGATGAAGTAAAAAATTCAGAATTAAAAACGGCTAAAGAAGCAACACCACAAGAGAAAAAAGATATGGAAATAGCTTATAAGTTAGCTTCATTAACAAAATCAAACTGTGTAGTATATGTGAAAAACTCAGCGATGGTTGCTGTTGGTATGGGTATGACTTCAAGAGTTGACGCTGCAAAAGCCGCTTTGAGAAAAGCAGAAGATATGGGACTAGATACAAAAGGTTCTGTTCTTGCATCTGAAGCATTTTTCCCGTTTAGAGACAGTATCGATTCTGCTGCCGAAGCTGGAGTATCATGTGTGATCGAACCAGGTGGAAGCGTAAGAGATGACGAGATCATCGAAGCTGCAAATGAGTTTGGTATGAGTCTTTACTTTTCAGGGAAGAGACACTTTTTACACTAAAAAATGTAAAAGTTGATTTAAATAATCAGCTTTCTTCATAACTCTGCGTTAGAAAATAAAATATCTTTGTCATTTACTTTAAGTAAACTCCTACTGATATTTTATTCTCTGCCTTGATTTCTTTTGAAATCTAATCATTGTAAATCATTTTTACATTATAACTTATATTTTTCTTAATAAAAACACACTATAATTTAAAAATTTGAAATAGGATATGCATGTTAGAAAAACTGTATTTTGAAAAAATTAGTGAAAAAAATAAAACTTATTATTGTGAATATAGTCCTCCTTGTTATAATGAATTATTTGCTACTTTATATATAACATTTATGAATGAAATTACTATAAAAGAGACTATAAAAATAATGGAGGAAGAATCAATTAAATGGTTTAATAAATATCCATTACCCCTCATGATAAGTGCTTTTGATAAAAATGGAGATTGTATTTATTTAACAGAGACAAAAGACGAGTCTTCATTGATAGTACTTAAAATAGATAATAAATTGAAAAAGTATTGGAATTTATTAAAAAATAATGAATTTCCAGAGGGAAGAATAAAAAACTCTAAACTTCTAGAAATTTATAAAAATATTCCTTATCGAACAGAAGAGCAAGTAAGTAAAGATGCTATTGATAGTGTGAAACCAATTATTATTTGGAAACGGTTATATATGGTTTGGGGATTATATATACCAATAATAATTGCAATATTTGAATTCTATAGTCCAAGTTGGTTGGCTTTTTTTATGATGATTTATAGTATATATAAAGCTATAAAAGCATACAGAAAATCTACTGGAAAAAATAAGCTAAATAAAAGAGAAGAAGCAGAACAGGAAAAAGAAAGAAAAATGAAAGATTACTATTACCACTGTGAAATGAATCCTAAAAAATTTGCAGAATTAAAATTAGAAAATTTTAAAAATGATAGTATTGATAGAGTAGAAAAAACATTTAATTCAATAAAATAAGTATATTAAAGATGTTATTTAATTACTTTAGCTTTTGTAATAGAATGTTTGGTTCTTTTTCTATGTTGAAAAAGAATAGAAAGCAAATAAAATAAGGCTATTCTATTTTAGACATACTAAGGAATATCTTTATATAATAAATCAATTTTTAAAAAAGTGAGTATATTTATCATGACTAAACTACTATCAATATTTTTTATCATCTCAATCTCATGTTTTGCAGAATCAGGTAGCTCAAAATATTCTGCATCTTTAGACTATGCACAAGTTATAAAAGTAAATACTTCAAAAAGTTCTAATGATAGTTATTGTTTTGATGTAACAGTAAGGCACAATGATACAGGCTGGGATCATTATGCTGATGCTTGGAAAGTATCAGATTTAAAAGGCAATACATTAGCTACACGAGTATTGGCTCATCCTCATGTCAGCGAACAACCTTTTACAAGAAGTAAATGTGGTATAAATATTCCTAAAGATCTATCAAAAGTAATAGTTCAGGCAAAGTGTAATAAACATGGATATGAAGGAAAACCTTATATTCTTGATATTAAATAAGGTGAAAACACATGATACTACAAAATAAACTAAATATTACAAATCAAATTGAATTAGCAAAAGCGGAAGAAAAAATAAGTAAGCAAAAAGCTAAGTTGCTTTATGATTCTCATGATATTACTAAAGTAGAAGTAGGAACATTTTCTGGACTTTCTTTTATTCACTCTTATTTATTTGAAGATATATATGATTTCGCTGGTTTGACTAGAGATGTAAATATTTCTAAAGGTGACTTTCGTTTTGCACCTGTGATGTATTTAAAACAATCATTGCTATATATTGAAAGTAGTTTTGATGCAATTATTGAAAAATATGTAGAGATGAATGTCGCTCATCCGTTTAACGAAGGAAATGGAAGAGCTACTCGTATTTGGCTTGATCTTATTCTCAAAAAAGAGATAAAGCAGGTTATAGATTGGAATATGGTAGATAAAGATGATTATCTTTTAGCTATGCAAAGAAGTGTAGTAAAAGATATCGAAATAAAATTTATACTAAAAGAGGCTCTAACGGATCAAATTGATAACCGTACTTTATTTATGAAAGGTATTGATATTAGCTATTATTACGAAGGTTATAGTGAATTCAAAACTGATGAGTTATAAACTATTCTTCACCCATCTCAAGAGCAATTTTCAAAAAACTTGTAAATGCAACATTATCAAATGTGAGTGATTCATCTAGATTATTTTTCATCTCATTTAAGGCTTTTGTGTAGTTCTCATAAAACTCAAAACTAGGTCTTGGTTTATAGATACAATCTTTTAGTTCAAAATATTTGATGATATTTTTAGTTGTGGTTGGCTTGATGAAGTATTCGCTGTGTCTGTTGATGCAATAGGGTGTTACGCTTATAATTGTCCATTTTGCTAGGTTATATTCGGCTAAGAACTCTACAAGCCCTTTAAAGCCTGCTTTTTTATCTCCGTATAATAGTTCGTATATTTCGATACTTAACATATCTTTTTCGTAGGAGTTCAAGCTTGCTATTGCATCTTTTAGTTTGAGTTTATCAAAGAGAGAAACCATCACTGCTTTTTGAACTGTTTTAAAAAAGCCTTCTACTAAAAGACTTGGATTTGAGAATTTTTCCTTTTTAAGTGCTTCTTTTGCGAATGTTTCTAGTTTTTCAGGATTGAACTTTTTTATTTGTGGAAAAAACTGTTCATCTTTAAATCCTGTGGGATATCTATGTAAAAACTCTGATTCTAAATCTTTTAATTTTTCTAAATACATTTATGCTCTTTATTATAAATATTTGAGCAATAATTATATCATAAGTGTCTTTTTATAGGGAAAAATAATAAGAGAAAAATATTCTCTTATTAGGGGAAGTTTTTAGTTTAAAACTTTTTCTAAAGCTTCTTTGATTGATTTTGGATCTGAAAAGTGATCGACTCTTGTTATAAATTTTCCTTCTCTATCAAAAAGGTAGATGTATGATGTGTGTTCTACGGAGTAACCCATCGCTGAATCTTCAAGTATCACTTTTCTATAGTATGATTTGTATCGTGAAGTGATATCATCTATATTTATTTTATCAGTTGTTCCACCTATAAAATTTGGGTGAAAATATGCTGTGTAGTTTTTGAGATTTTGTAATGTATCTCGTTCTGGATCAACACTGATAAATAATCCTACAAAATCTTTAGTTTTTTCTTTTGGAAGCTCATTGAGTGCTTGGGCTAGAGAGCTTAAAGAAGTAGGGCAAACATCAGGACAAAAAGTATATCCAAAGTATACTGCCAATACTTTTCCTTTGAAACTCTCTTTTGTTTTTTGTCCATCAATTGTATTGATGGTAAAATCATATTGTTTTTGTTCTTTGTAATCATCTACGAAAGGTTTAAGAATCGTGATCAACATTATTGCAACAGCAATACTTACGATTATTTTAAAAATTTTATTCATTTATATATCCGTTTTAAATTGAAATCTAGCTCCAATAGTTTTATTGAGTTTTTCTACTCGTATCTCTGCATTCCACTCCATATCTCCAACAGGGCAAGTAGGAAGTGTCACAAACGCTTCATAATTTCCATCTCCAAGATTTTTAATAGGAAGATTGAAGTCACCCATAAACATATTTGTTGCATAGATATTGAGGTTTAGGTTTTTTAGGTTTGGGTTATTACTTTTTATGGTAAATTGCATCTTTTCCATCAATGGGATTGCTTTTGGTGTGATCTCAAGCTCAAAAGTTGTGCCATCTTGGATCGTGATCTCACATGGTGTTTGGTGTAGATCACAAGTTTGCTCTTGAGTCACAAACTCAGCTTTCCCTTTAAATGATTGGTATAAAGTGTTAAAATCTATAAAAAAGTATCCAATAACTATAACAATGATTATAACAATAGGAAGTATTGTATTTGTTATAGTATTTTGGTTTTTTTGTGAAGACATTTTAGTGATTGTGCTTCATATCGTGTTTCATTTTTTTGTGATCCATATTGTGATGTTTCATCCCACTCATTACAGTTTTTATAGGTGCTGTGATCTCTTTTGTTTCTCCATTTGAAAGTTCCAAAGTAAATGTCACTGTTTCTCCTACTTTTAAAGGATTGTGTAGCCCAATTAGCATCACATGATATCCACCTGGTTTGAGTACAGTTTGACCGTTTTTTGGTACTGTGATTTTTGGTACTTGGTACATCTTCATCACACCATCTTTCATATCATGTGTGTGTAACTCAACATATTTAGAGATATCCGATGAGGCTTTCACGATATCAATATCAGAAGAAGTTGTATTCTTCACAGTTAAAAAAGCAGCCGAATTTGGAAGACCTGGAGGTGTAGCTCTCACATACGCATCTTCAATTTCGATACTAGAAGCCAATAAAGTTGATGCACTTAAAAGTGCTAATATAAGTAGTTTTTTCATAATTTTCCTTTTGATACTAGATTATATACTGTAATTGTTAATCGAATGTTAATATAAAGAATCTTTCAATTTCTTTTAAACTTATTCATTTATAATCAATGATTAAATAAAACTGAAAGATATAATAATGGAATTTAGTAAAAAATACAATACAATAACAAAAGAAAATATAAATGAGATGGTGATCAAATTTTATACAAAGATACTTAAAGAAGACGGTGAAGTAGCACAAGTTTTTAAAGGAAAACTAGGGGATGATATCAATAGTAAAACATGGCAAGAGCATATCGTGATATTGACGAACTTTTGGTCAATGATCGCTTTACAAGATACTGAATACCAAGGTAATCCTATGAGAGCTCATTTTGATCTACCTTTAAGTCGTGATAAGTTTGGCTCTTGGTTAGTGATGTTTTTTGAAACTATTGATGCTTTATATGAGCCACAGCTTGGAATCATATTTAAAACTCGCGCTGAAAATATAGCTGGAAATTTTATGAGAAATTTACAGTTGTAAGTATAAAAATATTATTTATCAAAAATAAAGTCAATATCGAGTAACATTTTTAAAATTATATAAGAAAAAGGAATAAATATGTACATTCAAAAAAAATTGTTAGCAGGACTCTCTCTTTGTCTTGTTTTAGTTTCAGCAAATGCTTATGAGCTTAATGGAGATCTTGATGTAAAATGGACAGGATATAAAACAGCTAAAAAAGTGGGTGTTTCTGGTACATTTAATGATATCAAACTTCAAATTCAAAACAATGATGATCTTGCAACATTTTTGAAAAGTTCAAAAGTACAGATCAGTACAGCAAGTTTTGAGTCTGGACTTGATGTGAGAAATAAAAGTATTGTTTCTACACTTTTTTCTTTAAGAAGTTCAGAAAAAATAATGGGTTCTATCATTACTGTGAATACAGAAGATAAAACTTTGAGATTGAAACTTACTATGAATGAAGTGACAAAAAGTATCCCTATGTCATATGTGATAAACGATGGAAATATTATAGTAAAAGGTCAAATTGATATTTTGGATTTTAGTATGAGCCAATCGTATGCAAATTTTGCAAAAGAGTGTTTTGCTTTACATGAAGGAAAAAGTTATTCTGAAGTAGATGTAGAATTTACGCTTCCGTATAAATAAGTTATTCTTATAAAAGATAAAAATAATATAAAGAAAAGTGTTTAAGTTATAAACTAACATACGATTAACACTTCTTTTGTATAATTTACTTCGATACCAAATCGACAGATTAATTTACTCCTAAATTTTTTAATCTAGCTGTACTAAAGTCACTAAATACCGAGTGGCTTTAGTCTATAACCAAGCGATTTCTTTGATTCTATAAACTCTTTTCCAAAACGATTTCTTAAATTCCAAATATGATAACGAATAACATCTGATTTTGATTCCGTGTTTGAGGCATAGGAGTATCTTTCTAGTTCTTGTACTGTTATGTATTGTCCTCTTTTTTTAATCATATAATCCAAGATAAGTAATGATTGAAGTTCCAATTCTATATTGATAGTATTATTGTAAAGTTTTTTATCAAAAATATTATAGTGCATATCTTTTGTAAGTTTGATAGACTCTTCATGAGAGTTATATCCTCTTTTGATGAGTAAGCGTATCCGAATGAGAAGCTCTTCTATATCGGTGGTTTTTGTCAAATAATCATCACATCCATGATGAAATGATTTTGCAAGTGTATCTTTTCTTGAAGTTAGTACGAGTTTCATTGTTGTGTCATGATACTCTTCTAGCATTTTCATAAGTTCTAATCCATTTATTTTAGGTACATTGATATCTAAAATATATAAATCATAAATGGTTTCATAAATCTTGTCTAAAAAATCATCACCATTAGTACATGTATCAACAATGAAATGTTCCTCTTCTAGTAAATCTTTAATGCTCTCTTGATATAATGGGTCGTCTTCTAAAAATAATATTTTAGTACCTATCATTCCGGGTACTCCTTTTGTGAAATAGTAAATGCAAAAGAGTATCAACTCTTTTGCATCGAAACAGTTCCGTTGTAAAATATGTCAAAGAATATTGTTAAATAAAATGGTCATTCCCCAAGCAAAATACACAACCATCCATATAACCATAATTCCAAGTGTATAATTACCAAGTTTTGTTACGGCAACATCTTTACTTCCATCAAATACACCTTGTGTTTTCCCAACTTTCCATGCCATTGTAAGTAGCCAAGCTACTCCAAATCCACCAAGAATTAGAAAAGTTAATAAAAACATCACAAGCGATGGTATCTCAAGATTTACCGGATAATCATATACATTGTATCCGAGTTTTGACATTATATCATAGCGTATCACTTCTCTTAACCCAGAGATTAAAAGTGCTACTAAAAGTAGAACTAATGTTGTGATATAGCTATTGTTATTTTGATAAACCATATAAAGCAATATTAAAACACCTGCAATAATAGAGATAGACACTGGATGAATAAGATATCCTAATTGTACCATCCAAGCTACAAACATAACAGCACTAATCAGTAGTCCAACTATCGCTATTCTTGTTCCTATTTTGGCTGTATACTCAATGAAATCTTTGTTAAAATCTTCTCGTGTACTCAAAAATCTACTGTAGTTTTGTAAAAAGATTCCCACAATAGGAATTGATAAACTGAGTAAAAATATTAATCGTACAGTTTTTATATTAAATGTCCATCCGCTGTTGTCAATGACACCATTTGGTGCATACATATTCATCCACTCGTTTGGCATGATTGAAGTCACGGCAAAACTATGCATAAGTACACCACAAACAATAAGAATAGAAAACGAAATAATCCCTATAAGTTTTCCTCCACCTACTGTTTTTTTGTTTGCAAAATAGTACCAGTAGTACATAATATATCCAAGTACTAATATATAGATAAAACTAAATATCCACATACCTGAGAGTGTATTTGCTACATACCAGTTTGGATCATAAATAACTTGCGTAAATAGTAAAGGAGCGACTCCTAGAACTATCAAAATAGAAACACTTATTTTTCCAGTTTGGATCAAGTGCGGTGTCAATATCTTCCAATTTTCATCTGTTTTTTGTTTAAATGTACCATAGATAGAAAGACCCATGGCTCCTAAAGATAAAAATACAAATGCTGCATGTAATGCCCAAGTCAAAATATATAATGCTTGAAAAACAACTGGGTAAAATGGTATCCCTGCTGGATCTCGAAGAGCCAATAATGTTGATGCGTCCATAAATTCTCCTTTAGTAATTTAGTGATTCAAGATATTCTGCAATTGCATCATATTCTTCATCTGGTAGTTGTAGTGTTGGCATATAAGGAAATGCACCTGCACCAATGGCATATAAAATACCTTTGATTCCATCTTTATCCATCCCTTGCATTCGCTGTTGCAATGGTCTGTATTTTCCTGTTTTTTCTAATGAATGACAATTTGAACATGCAATTCTTGTAAGTATTTTTCCCACTTCAAGTTTGTTTTCTGGTGTGATAACTCTTAAGTTTTCAGGAATAAATGGATTTACTTTTAACATCCCTTTTTCAGCTAAGATAGGAAGCTCACTTTTGATCCCTTTTCCATCTACATCACGACTAACAATTTGATTTGAATACATATATTGACCTGCAACATATGGTTTTCTCATTGATTCTCGTAGTTTTTCACCTGGCCAAATTCCACCAATTAAGATAACAAATATCATAATACCTGCAAGTGGTTTACTGATAAATTGTGGTTTGAAAATAGCTAATAAGAAATATAAAGAGAAAACAATTGTAAGTATAATTCTACTTCGTATAACAGAATCTTTTGTGACATTAAATACAGCATGTGCATTTTCAGGGAGCGTTCCCATATACCACATAAAAAAGAACACAACTAAAAATCCACCCAGCATACTGATATATCCCATTTTTCTAGTGAGTTCACGAGATAAGCTTAAATTTTCTTTTTTCATAGCACTTGCTATAAACAATCCAATAACACCAGAAAGCATAATCATAAAACCAATTCGTAAAAACATATGTGGAAAAGTATTTGTTCCAAAGAATGCATCACTAGCACTTCCTGTTGCATAATATACATCTGTCCCTGGCCACATCATAAAACTGATAATTCCAATAATAAGTGCGAGCGTTCCAATAGAGGCTATAGCAAATGAAAAGGTAAGTTTTAAATGTGTTTTTTTATCGATTTTATCCATAAAATAGACAAGTGCAAAAACCCCTATAACTTCATAGAAGAAAAATACCCATTCGGTTGCCCAAACCCAAACAAAATTGTGTATGAGTGCTCCGATACCTCGTGGACTTGCAGCGGTTGCTGTAAACCAGATACCAGGTCCGGTAATAGATCCAATGACATAAGAAAAAATGAGTAAAAACATACCATATCTTTTCATGTATGGATAAAGATCAACTCGATCCTCTTTGTACGCTTTGTAAGCCAAAAATGCGAAAAGCATCGCGGCACCAACAGAAGTATGGGATGCTAAAATGTGAATGGTACCAGTAACACCCATCATCCATGCACTTCCATATTCTGGAAAATAAAACAATGGAAATTGTCCTATGAGATCCATAAAGACTCCTTTTTTAAAATTGAATGCAATTATAAAAAAGAACTGTTAATTATCTGTTAGAAAAATATTTAAGTTTGATTAAATATTCAAAGAGCGTAGTTTTAAAAACTATTTTTAAAGCTTTTGAAGATAACTTCTTTATGATTTGTACCTGTGTCCGATTTTAAAATCATATTTACAAAATCATCATTTAAAAAACTATTGTAAAACTTTTCTATTTTTGGATAGGCATAACTTTTTTGTATGGTTTTATAGAGATATACTTTTGTAATATAGAGTTGCATAATGATATAAATACTAAAAGTTATCGTGATAAGGACTTCTAAAAATGAAAATGTTTTTGCTAAAATCGTTCTGATTTTTGTATTTTGTAAGTATTTATTTGAAAAAGCAAAGATATATTTCCATCCAAAATATAGTAGTAAAATATTGACACTAAATGCGATCAAAATAAGTGTTGTATGCGTATCTGCTTTTGTGATGTAAAATTTTTGCAAAAGTAAGGCTGTATATCCTGAAAGTTTTGCTGAGATTGTAATGGCTAAAAAGATTTTAAAATAATCAAAAATTTTTATATAAATCTTTTTCTCATAGCTTATTTTTGTAAGTAAAATGATAGCTACAAATAAAATAAGATCAAGGGTATTATAAAAACTTACCATATGATCTCTTTTTTATGTATAGTATCTAATATTTGATTTGTTTGACTAAAATGTTTACAACCAAAAAATCCTCGATATGATGAAAGTGGACTTGGATGTGGTGCTGTCAAAATATGATGTTTGGTTTCATCGATAAGTTTAGATTTTTTAATGGCACCAGCGCCCCAAAGGATAAAAATTATATCTTTTTTTTCTTCTGAGATAGTTTTGATAATCGTATCAGTAAAAATTTCCCATCCTTTTTTTTCATGTGATTTTGGAGTACTATCTTCTACTGTTAAAATAGTATTTATGAGTAACACTCCTTGTTTTGCCCACGAAGTCAAATCTCCGTCATCACAAGTAGATGAACCAATATCACTGTGAATCTCTTTTAAAATATTTACCATTGAGGGTGGGTTTTTTATATTTTTTGGTGTAGAAAATGCTAAACCTTGTGCTTGACCTTTTTGGTGATAGGGATCTTGTCCTATGATGACAACCTTGAGTTCTTCAAAAGGGGTGAGATCAAAGGCTGCAAAAATATTTTCTTTTTGTGGATAGACATCAGTTTCGTGATATCTTTCATCGATAAATTTTTCTAGTTTTAGATAGTATTCTTTTGTTTTTTCATTTTCAATGATATTTTGCCAAGTCATTACAGCCCTTTTAAATTTGGCACATTATATCTTGAAGAAAATAATTCAAAGCTAAAATACAACATATTTAACTATAATTGCAAATTAATAAGTAAGAGAGAAAAAGGACAGAGATGAACGAGATCATTTTTAGGTATATACATTTTATTGGGATTATGAGTTTGGCGAGTGTGTTGGTGATGCAACACTTAATTTTATCATCAGAAGTAACAAAACAAGAGTTAAAAAAGATTATTTTTCTTGATGTGATTTATGGTGTTAGTGCGATGTTGGTTTTGATTGCTGGTTTGGTATTATGGCTAAGTGTGGGGAAAGATGCTAGTTTTTATAGTACAAACTGGGTATTTCATGTGAAGCTTACACTTTTTGTGGTTATATTATTGTTCTCTATTTATCCTACTCTATATTTTAGAAAAAGCAGAAAATTAGCTCAAGATACTGTTGTTATGCCAAAAATGATTATCATGTCTATACGAATGCAGTTGTTGTTAGTTTTTGTTCTTCCATTTTTGGGTGTACTTATCGCTAGAGGATAGATGTTAACCGAGATTTGGTTATAATCAATCTAATTATATTAAAAAGGTATTATATTTTATGTGTGGAATTGTTGGATATATTGGGTGTAAAAACACAAGTGAGATTTTAATCGATGGTTTAAAAGAATTAGAATATAGAGGCTATGATAGTGCGGGTATTGCGATACTTGATAATGATAGAATCGAAGTCTATAAAGCTTTAGGAAAAATCAAAAACTTAGAAGAAAAGGTTTCACATAACGAGTGTGTCCTAACGCAAGATAATTTGAGTATTGGAATAGGACATACGAGATGGGCAACTCACGGAAAACCAACAGAGCTCAATGCTCATCCACATTCAGGTGAATACTCATATGTAGTACATAATGGAATCATTGAAAACTATAAAGAACTCAAAACTGAGCTTGTAGAAGCAGGACATAAGTTCGTTTCTCAAACAGATACTGAAGTGATCGTACATCTTTTTGAATTTTATTTTAATCAGTCAAAAAATGCACAAGAGTCTTTTGATAAAACGATCAAAAGACTAGATGGTGCGTATTCTATATTATTGATGACAAAATCAGAACCAAATAAAATATTTTTTATGAAACACGGTTCACCTATGGCAATCGCCAAAAATCCAACAGAAGATGGAGACGAAATTTATTTTGCTTCATCAGATGCACCACTTATTGGTCACGCTAAAGATGTGGTGTATTTAGAAGATGGTGTAAGTGGTGTGGCTACAAACTGTTCGTTGGAGTTTAGCACAGATGTTACTTGGTCAACACTTCCTCTTTCCAAACAATTTGCTCAAAAAGATGGATATAGATTTTTTATGGAAAAAGAGATTTATGAACAAAGTGATGTAGTGACTGATAGTATGCTTGGTCGTATCGATGATACAGGTATATTATTTGATGAGATTGATGCAAATATCATAGCTGGAATTAATGAGATCAAAATTTGTGCTTGTGGGACATCATATCATGCAAGTATGACTGCTAGTTATCTCTTTGAAAGATTTGCAAAGGTGCGATGTAGTGTTGAGATTGCGAGTGAGTTTCGATATAAAGAGCCTTTGCTTAAAAATGATACTTTATTTATTGTTGTTTCTCAAAGTGGTGAAACAGCAGATACTTTAGAAGCATTAAAGATGGCAAAAAAAGCTGGTCTTAAAACACTTGTAGTGTGTAATGTCGATAACTCTTCGATGACACGAATAGCAGATGCAACTATTTTGACTCGTGCAGGGATAGAAAAAGGGGTTGCGAGTACAAAAGCATTTTCAACACAAACTGTTGTGTTGTGGATGATGGCACTGTATTTTGCAAAAGAAAATAACTCTATTTCTCAAGAAACATTGGAAAATGAGTTACGAGTTTTACGAGAAGTTCCTAAAAGCCTCATCGTTGAAGATGCTGTTCATGAAAAATGTAGAAGATTAAGTAAGCGATATCTTCATGGTCATGGATTCTTTTTTATTGGTCGAGATGTATTTTATCCTCTTGCTTTAGAAGGGGCATTGAAACTCAAAGAGATCAGTTATCTTCATGCAGAAGGATATCCAGCAGGTGAAATGAAACATGGTCCCATTGCTTTAGCAGATCCAGAACTATTCACAATAGCACTGATGCCAAAACATCTACACTATGAAAAAATCAAATCAAATGTGGAAGAATTAAGTGCGAGAGATAGTACTATATGTGCTATCTCACCACTTGATTTTGATCTTGCTGATGATTTTGTGAAAACAAAACAAAGAGATCATTATATGTTGGAATTTTTTGAGATGTTGATCGTGCTTCAAGTACTTTCGATGGAGATCAGCGTACGACTTGGAAATGATGTTGATATGCCTAGAAATCTAGCGAAATCAGTGACAGTAGAATAATAGGAAAAAGTCTACCTTAAAAAAATAAAGTACCCTCAATTATAAAAGCTATTTAATAGTATTTTTTGGTTAAAGTTACTTACTTTTTACAAGATGTAATCAGTTCATACTTTAATTTAAAATTTTTACTTTTCAAAATCTTCATAAGATTATATAGAAAACAAAAATGGACAACAAAAAGATGGAAAACGATGCGAATTAATACTTTTAAGTATTATGAAGTTGGAAAACAAACGAATGGAAAACAAAAATGGAAAACAAAAAACAACAACATTATTTATTTACTAGTGAAGTAGTAAGCCCAGGACACCCAGATAAATGTGCAGATATTATTGCAGATAGTATAGTTGATAAACTTATTATTGGAGATAGTGCGAGTCGAGTTGCAAGTGAAGTATTTGTAGCTGGAAAACATGTGGTTATTGGTGGAGAAGTGACAAGTGCAACACAAGTAAGTACTGAAGAATATAAACAAATAGCCTTGGATGCCTTAGAAAAAATAGGGTACCACAATAATGAAAACTTTACAGATGAAGAGTGTTTAAAACCACATAATGTAGAAGTTCAAGTGTTATTAAACAGACAATCACCCGATATCAATCAAGGTGTAGATCAAGATGATGGTGAAACAGGTGCTGGAGATCAGGGGATTATGTTCGGGTATGCTGATAATGAAACTGAAAACTATATGCCAAGTGCGATTACATATGCTAGGAAGTTAATGGAAAAAGTGTATAAATATGCTTTAGAAAATCCAAGCGAACTGGGTGTAGATATCAAAACACAAGTAACTATGAACTATGGTTGTAAAGAAAATTTTGAAAAATCACAACCACAAAATATAGATACAATAGTAGTTTCTGCTCCTTGCGTAGCGAGTATGGATATCGTTACTGTAAGAAAACTGATCCAAAAGTTGATCGATGAGACAGGATTGCCAACTGAATTGTACAATAAAGAAAAATGTACAATCCATATCAACCCAACAGGAAAATATGTATCGCATTCAAGTTTACATGATAGTGGACTAACGGGACGAAAACTTATCGTTGATAGTTTTGGTGGATATTCACCTATTGGTGGAGGAGCTCAAAGTAGTAAAGACTACACAAAAGTTGATAGAAGTGGACTTTATGCTGCACGATATATTGCAAAACATATTGTAGCTGCGGGACTTGCTACAAAAGCAGTTGTACAGCTTTCATATGCAATTGGTGTAGCAAAACCAACATCGGTTTCTGTTGACACTTATGGTACATACACATCACTTAATGATGATGCTTTATCTACATTTGTAGAAGAAAACTTTGCATTGACTCCAAACTGGATAACAAAGAAGTTTAAATTAGATAAGCCAAGTGCAGATACATTTTTATATGCTGATGTAGCAGCACGAGGACAAGTTGGACAGCCTGATTATCCATGGGAACAATTAGACGAACTTGAAATTTTTCAAGAATTACGATAAAATTCGACAATATTTTAACTAAGGATACATTATGGATTTAGGTTTAGACTTAAAAGGTTTTTTCAAAAGAATCAAAAACGAAGTATTAGAGAAGCAAGAAAAACAAAAAAATGACCCGACATATATTGAAAATGAGAGTCATTGGATCAAGTGTCCATCTTGTGAATCATTGATGTTTTTTAAAGAGGTTGAGAACTTAAATCATGTGTGTCCTAAATGTAATCATCACATGAGAATCGGTGCGAAAAAAAGAATCGATCTTATTGCTGATGCTGGTTCGTTTGTTGAGTTTGATGCTGATCTTCATCCTACAGATCCATTGCACTTTGTTGATAGTAAGTCATACCAAAAAAGACTTGA
>JBASAI010000358.1:0-2775 GCA_049650525.1 Arcobacteraceae bacterium | reverse complement strand
GAAGAGATGATTTCTAATGTATCTTTTTCTTTTTGTAGGTCATCTGCATAATTAAGTTTAGTAATAACAAAATAAGACAAAAATAACAAGCATGAAAAAACAGCAACTTCACTTGGAAACTCTCCCCATGATAGCATCATATGTGCTGACAAATAAGAATATACCCAATAAAGTGAAATAAGAAAAAAACTAAAAGTGATAAGCTTCGTTTCTTTATCTCCTGTAAAAAAGAAATAAATCATAAAAAGAGTTAAAATAGGAAGTGAAAAAAAGTTATACAACATATCAAAATAGTCATAAGTAGAAGCAATACTAAAAAAACCAAGTAACGCTCCAAAAATCGCTCCGATAAAATAGAGTAAATGAATTTGCCATATTCTTCGTATAAGATTAAAAGGAACTTTCTTCTGTATTGTTTTATCCATAAACAAAGCCATCCCTATAGGAAAGAAAAAGAATACCGCTGCTAAAATATACTGTTTTAAGAGTGGAAAATAAAGATACAGTTCAAGAATTTTCGCTGAAATAACTATATCTAAACCTTGTGATATAAATAATAACCCTAAGATAAAAAACTCTATTCGTTTTCTCCTTGAGATAAAAGAGAGTAAAAAAAGTACTCCAACAAAAACAGCGACAGAACCTATCATTATTTTTGGGATATCCTCATGGAGTAGTTTTTTGAATATATATCCTTGTGATGAGATAAAAACCTCTCCCCAAAGTCCTATATCAGAATAGTTTGAATAAACTCGAAAATAGAGATAGTCTCCAGCACTATGTGAAGGTAAAGAGATCATATGCCAAGGCCAGCCTTGAAATGACCCTTTTCCTTGTTCATCAAAATCTCCAAAATGGTATATCTGTTTTCCATTTAAATACACTTGCGCAACAAGATCTATACTGGAGATATATAAGGTAGGATCTTTTGTCAGGGTATCGGGAAGTTTGATACGATACCATACATTTGTTTGCTCATTTCGTAAAGGAGGATTACTAGGAAATGCTATCTCTTTCCATTGTGTAGGATCTATATTTTTATCAGTCCATAAAGGGATGTTTTTTTCAAATACAGAATCTCCCCATCTGTATTCCCACTTTTGTTTTGATAAATCAATCACATCAATCTGAGATGAAAATGAAAGAGTAACATTAAAAATAATAAAAATAACTATAAAAAATATTTTGTTCATTTAATAATATAGCATAACTTCAATTAAGTCTATAGGTTTTTAGTATATAAAGTCAGTAAAAACTTTTGTATATTCACCTCATATGTCTCAATATCTAGTTTTCTTATATTTTGAGAGTTTTCTAAAATAGTAACATCATCTTGTGTTTTATACCCTGCTTTAAACTCTTCTACATTTACTAAAAGAAGATCGTTATATAAAGCGATGTCTTCATTGGCTAGTTTTATTTTTACCTGATTACTTTTGATACTCATCACCACCTCATCATAAAATGATTTTTGATCGACAAACTCTTGCTCTAACTCTTTTTTACTTGTAAGATACTCTAGTTTGCTTTGCGTTATATCATTTGAAGATGTAAAACTTAAAGGGATAGTCAAGTTTAATCCATATTCATAATACTCATCGCCTTCCACCTCTTCGCTTTTTTTGTAACCATACTGGGTATTCAAACTAAGCGTTGGAAGATAATCACTTTTTTTCATAGCATACGATAAGTTAGTTACCTCTTTATTAATCGTTGCGTATTGAATTGCAGTAGAGTTTTGCATATAATCATTTTCTTCTATGAGAGTAAACTTTGGTAATGGTATCTGATCATAATTCGTATTTGTATATTGTTTTAAAGCGTTAACATTTTTTTGTTTTGTTAAAAGAAGAATTTCGTAGGTTTCTCTTAAATTGTTTTTGGTCATAATCGCATCGTTTAGATCACTTATACTTAATTCCCCTGCTTTGTATTCTGATTGTTTTTCTTCTATATCTATTTGGGCATTTTTGATATTTAGTATATTTTGTTTGATACTTATCTCGTTTAGTTTGATATCTAAAATATAATTGTAAAGTGTATTTAGATCCTCTTTTGTACTAATAGTCAGATCCAAATCTTCTAATCTTTTCAGCTCCTTGGCATAATCAATTTGAGCAGTTATTCCACCAAATTTAAATATATCTTGAGAAAGTGAAATAGAATAATTTTCATTCTCTTTTGTATCTTGGTTATTTGACAAATCAGCATTGAGGTTTATATCTGTAACCCAATCGTACTTATTCACTTTTTCTTTTTCTTGAATTTTTTCTTGTTTAAGTTTAATAATTTCTTGTCGTGTTTCAGTTAAAGTTTCTATTTCATTTGAAAAAAGAGAAGAGAAACAAAATAAGCATAATGTTATTTTTTTCATTTTTCAAACTCCACTTTTACCACTTCTCCATAATTTTTATTTTGAGTAACAAGTGTTACTTTATATGCAGATACATACACATCATCTATTGTAGTATCTATTTTTTCTATAGTTGCTTTTTCCTTTTCCCCATTTATCAAAATAGTTTTATTTTTAATATCTTTTACATCATCACTACTTACATATACAACAAGTTTTGATTTTGAGATATCATAAGCTGTCGCTAATTCTTTTCCAACAGATACATAATCTCCTCTATTCACAGCAAACTCTTTTAGGTAAAGGTTCTCTACTGTTATTGTTTTTTTACTTATGGTATCTTTCATCTCAAAGATGTTTGATTTTAGTGTTTCTATTGTTATTTGTAATTCGATCACTTCGTAGAGTTTATCATCTTTATC
>JBASAI010000357.1:0-5968 GCA_049650525.1 Arcobacteraceae bacterium | reverse complement strand
GAGTGCGAGATAGTGAGGAAATGTTTGTGTTTTAAAGTACCTACCTCTTTCATTTAAGATAAGTTTTTTTCCTACTCTATCAAAAAGTTTTTCTCCAAGTTTATTTTCAAGTGATTTGATCGCTAATGATATAGCTGATTGACTTATATGTAAATCAGATGCGACCTTTGTCACTTGTGGATTGTCACAAAGGCTGTAAAAAAAGTGAAGTTCTTTAAATGTCATAATTTTCCTTATTTAAAATATTTATCATTATATTAAATTTAATATATTTTACATATTAAATAAAAAAAGTTATACTTCAAAAATAAAAGGAACAACGATGAAAATAGATAAAAATTTAATTATTGGTAGTGTGGTTTTAGCATTTGTAACATTATTTTGTATGATGATTGCAAATGTTGAACAGATGCAAAAGATGAGTGTGAGTCCACTTATCATAGCGATACTTTTAGGCGTGATATTGAGTCATATCGTGAGCAAAAAGTATATGGACTTTTTAGATCTCTCAATTACTTTTAGTACCAAAAGGATTTTGAGATTTGGGGTGATTTTATATGGATTTCGATTGACACTTCAAAATTTATATGAAGTAGGGCTACAAGGTTTTGTATTTGCGGCTTTTATAGTAACAAGTACTTTTATCATAGGATACTTTATAGGTACACGATTATTTAAAATGGATAAAGAGATTACGATACTCACAAGTATTGGTAGCTCTATTTGTGGAGCAGCTGCCGTTTTAGCAACTGAATCAGTGCTTAAAACTCCTGCTCATAAAAGTGCTGTTGCTGTATCTACTGTTGTTATCTTTGGGACTATTGCTATGTTTTTGTATCCTTTTATATACAAACTAGGAATATTTGATATCTCTGCACACAATTTTGGGATCTATTTAGGTGGAACGCTCCATGAAGTAGCCCATGTCGTAGCAGCAGGAAATGCGATCAATGGTGAAGTGGCAAATAGTGCCGTTATAGAAAAGATGATTCGAGTGATGATGCTTGCACCTTTTTTGATCATATTAAGCTTTTTTTGGATGAGAAAAGATACTTCAAATAAACAAAGAAAAGTAGTGATACCTTGGTTTGCTGTTTTATTTTGTGTTGTTATTGTTTTTAATTCATTTGAACTATTTTCAAAACAAAGTATAGAGATGATCAATATATTTGATACTTTTTTATTAACTATGGCGATGTTAGCTCTAGGACTCCAAACACATATCTCAAAATTTAGACAAGTGGGAGTAAAACCTTTTTATCTTGCAGCTATACTATTTATTTGGCTTATTTTTGGAGGATTTTATACATTGGATTTTATTATGAGTTTTTAATGATAGAGATGGTTATCGTTTTAGCTTTATCATAAATACGAGCCATTGAAACTACTTTACTTATTATAAAAATATGCTTTACTGCTTATAGATGATTTTTTATACCCAAAATTATGGTATAAAAATCCTAAAAAAAGTTATTCTCTTTTAAAATATTTATACCACTTCGTATAGATTCAACAGAATTATTAAACTTGTTTTGTAACTCTTCGTTCATTTCAATTTTGATGATTTTCTCTATTCCATTTTTTCCGAGTACAACAGGAACACCAGCTGTAACATCATCGTTTCCATATTGATTTTGTAGTAACACTGATGATGGTACTATGATATTATTATCATCTAAAATAGCTTCAACCATAACTGCAATTGCTCTTGCGGGTGCATAATACGCTGAAGTTCCTAGGTGTTTTACTATTTGTGCTCCACCATTTTTGGTTCTTTGTATGATATCTTCCATATCTTCTTTTGAGACAAGTTGATCAAGTGCAATACCCCCAACATTTGAAAGATTTGTACACGGAATCATATTTTCCCCATGATCTCCTATAACCATCGCTTTTATATCAGAACTTCCGAAGTTGAGTTTTTGGTTTATTTGATATGCCATACGAGAACTATCTAATGCTCCAGCCATTCCGATGATTCTGTTTGGGTTCCATTTTGTGAGTTTATGGATCACATAAGTCATCACATCAAGTGGATTTGCTACACAAATAATCTTTGCATTTGGAGAGTGTTTTACTATCTTTTCTACGACATCTTTGATGATCTTTGCATTGATAAGCAGTAAATCTTCTCTTGTCATACCATCTTTTCTAGGTACGCCAGCTGTGATAACTACAATTTCACAATCACTCAGATCACTCTCGTCTTGTGCACCTGTTATTTTGGTGATTTTGTTCGCATAAATTGTTGACTGTTCTATATCTATGGCTTTTCCGATCGCCACATCTTTTGCGATATCATATAAAACGATCTCATCACATGTTCCCATCATTCCTAAAGTATAGGCAGTTGTTGCACCAACGGCTCCCGCACCTACTATTGCTATTTTTCTATTTGACATATGTTATTTGCTCATCTTATGATTTTTTATTGATTTTATATAAACTCTTCTTAAAAGTTATTTAAGTAAAATCAGCTTTATGAAAACAAGAATTATATGTCAACGATGTGTACATTATTATGTGACTTGGGAAAAAAACAAACCGCATGGATGTCGTGCTTACGGCTTCAAGTCACAAATCACTCCCTCTATTGTTGTCAGACAAAGTAGTGGATCGCAGTGTAATTTTTATGAAGATAAAAGAGCATCTAATTAAGTAGTAAGTTAAAAGATAATATCATAGTAAAAAATAAAAAGATTTATAGTATTTATTTTAAAGAAGTAGGAGATTTAAATTGTTATATGAAGAATTAAAAGCTACTGTTAAAAACTTAGGGTTTTCAACGATTGAAAGTTTTGCAAATTATGTTGGTGTGACTTCTAGAGATGTTTTGACATGGGAAGAAAATGATGAAGTTCCATATACCGTTATCTTAATTGTCCATTTACTTCAAGGAGAGCAAGAAGTTCCACGAGAAGCTAACTCTTTAGATTTACTTGTTGAAGAGTGTTTACCATTGGCTGCATTGCTCGAAGAGTCTTCAAGTTTTCCACATAAACTTGAAGAGATGTTTGTTTTACAAAAACAACTTAACGATGATACAAATGGTGTAAACTGGGAGCTTGGTGTAAATAAGTTTGAAAAAGAGATAAATTGGCTTAGATGTATCCATATGGAAGTATCAGAGCTGATCGACTCTACTCCTTGGAAGCATTGGAAAAACATTACAGATGCACCTGATTTTAACAATATTCATATCGAGCTTGTCGATGTTTGGCACTTTTTGATGAGTTATATCTTACAAGAAACAAATATTCCAAAAGCAGTATCATTGGTAAATACACATTGTATCTACGAATCATTAGATATGAAAGATGTAGATACAAAAATAGTAGTAAAAGAAGCAGAAAAACTTTCTTATATAGCATTTGCAATAGAAACTGGAAATATGCCTACATTTAGTGGAGTTGAAAGATTTATTGATCAATTTTTTAGATGTTGTAAACTTTCAGGATTAAGTTTTACTTGGCTTCAAAAACTCTATATCGGAAAAAATTCTTTAAATAAATTTAGACAAGATAACGGATATAAAGAGGGTACATATACAAAAGTATGGAATGGCGATGAAGATAATGTTGTAATGATCGATGTTTTAGAATCTTGTGATGATATCTCTTATGACGGTGTTTATAAAGAATTAGAAATACGATATAAAAAACTATTTAAGTAGTCGAATATAAATAATAACTCGCAATAACAAATATATATCTCACCCCTTTTGAAATAAGTGTGAGGTATATGAACTTTTTGATATCATAATGAAGCATTCCAGCTACTATAGTGATCGGGTCTCCAATCACAGGCATCCAGGAAAATAATAAACTATATCCTCCATATTTATCGAAGATCTTTTTCGTTTTTAAAATCTTTTCCTCTTTAAGTATCTTTTTTCGCACCAAAAACTCTTCACCCTTGAATCCAAAATAATAGTTTACAATAGAACCCAGAGTATTTCCAATAGTTGCTACTAAAAAGAGCAAATAAACATTTAAATTGAGTGCTAAATTATACAGCAAGAGTACTTCACTTCCCAAAGGTAAAAGTGTAGCTGAAAGAAATGCGATAAAAAATAAATAAAGATAATCCATACGGTGATGATAGCTAAAAACTAATAAATTCTTAAGTACGATAGTAATATAATAGATTATAATAAAACTTAAAAGGTATACTAATGTATAAAATTATTATGATATTTTTTTTATCTGTAGCGATAGCTCAAAGTGCAGATACTCTTAAGAATGATTTAGACAATGATCTTGTACCAAATAATATGGACAAATGTCCAAATACTCCTGAGGGTGTTTTTGTGACACTTGATGGGTGTACAAAAAAGATTTATCGAAATATATATTTCGATCATGGTACAGCACAGATAAGTGATAAGTTTTATACTGTCATCTTAGAAACGGCAGCATTGATTCATGAACTTCCTGGATATAAAATCTATATCGAAGGTCACACAGATTCTATTGCTTCTGCAAAAACAAATATGGCACTTTCAAAAAGACGCGTTTTATCTGTCCAAAAGATTCTCACTGAAAATAAAGTCGATAAAAATAAAATCAATATAAGTTGGTATGGTGAAACTATGCCTGTGTCTTCAAATATCACAGCTATAGGAAGAAGTGAAAATAGAAGAGTAAATATCATTTTAAAGTAGAAGGAAAAAAATGTCGTTATTAAAAGCGCCCAAAAATGTCCCTGTTTGGGTTGATATCACGAAGTGTAAAGCATGTGATATTTGTGTATCATCGTGTCCTGCTGGAGTGTTGTCTATGAAGCAAGAACCTACTTCGGTTATTGGAGCTATTATTGATGTTATTGCACCTGAATCTTGTATCGGATGTATGGCTTGTGAGATTCATTGTCCTGATTTTGCTATTTATGTGGCAGATAAAAAAGCAGATGGGATCACTTTTGCAAAACTCACAAAAGAATCAGAAGCAAGAGCTGCTGCAATACGAGCAAATAACTGTAGGCTACCATTAAATTATGGAAAATAAGGAAAGTACTGAGATGACAAGAGAGATGATTTCTATAGGAAATGAGTTGGCTGCATTGGCAGCTATTGATTCTGGATGTAAATACTTTGCTGGATATCCTTTGACTCCATCAAGTGAAATCATGCATACCTTATCAGATATGTTACCAAGCGTTGATGGTGTGGCTATGCAGATGGAAGATGAGATAGCGAGTATTTGTAGTGTGATCGGTGCTGCTATGAGTGGAAAGCGAGCGATGACTGCTACATCTGGACCAGGACTTTCACTCAAAGCTGAAAACTTAGGACTAGCACAGATGGCAGAAGTCCCACTTGTGTGTATCGATGTGATGCGAGGTGGACCATCTACTGGATTGCCGACACGAGTAGCGCAAGGAGATGTTTCACAAACAAAACATCCTTCACATGGAGACTATAAATCGATTACTATTTGTGCAGGAACTTTAGCAGAATGCTACACACAAACAGCAAGAGCTTTTAATCTTGCAGATAGATTTATGCAGCCTGTTTTTGTACTACTTGATGAAACACTTGGGCATATGCATGGAAAAGCTATGATACCTACAGCAGAGGAAACAAAAAAGGCGATCAAATTGAGAAAACAATTTGATGGGAAACCTGAAGAGTATTTTCCTTATGGCGTAGCACAAGATGAACCAGCTATTTTAAACACAATGTTTAAAGGGTATAGATACCATTTTACGGGACTTCATCATGATAAGCTAGGATTTCCCACAGAAGATATGGATACCTGTCGATTACTTATCGAGCGGTTGTTTCAAAAAGTTGAAAAACATGAAGATGAGCTCGAAATGTATGAAGAATATATGCTTGAAGATGCCAATATCATGATCATAGCGTATGGTTCTGTTTCTTTATCAGCCAAAGAAGCGATACGAATGCTACGAAAAGAAAATATAAAAGTGGGGATGTTTAGACCGATTACAATTTGGCCATCACCTG
>JBASAI010000356.1:0-3372 GCA_049650525.1 Arcobacteraceae bacterium | reverse complement strand
AAGTAAAATCAACTATGGTATTTCCTTTATTGATATCATAGTTAAAAAGATTGTTTTGATGTGTTAAAGAAAGTTTATAATCATCATTTTCATATGAGATAAAAACTTTTTGTTTGCCTATGAATTCTTCTAAATCAGGGTTGTCATCACCTTCTGCTTGTGAGATATCCTCTTTTTTATCTTCTTGCCATCTATCCCATGCGGTCATACCATAGGAGATATTATTATTTTGCATTAAAACTGAGACTTCTGTTCGATTCCAGCTGCGTGAGGGTCCGATCTCTTGTCCATTTGATTGATGAATGAGTGAAAGTCTTATGTGCTTGAGTGTTGATGAACCCATTTGTGTATCAGGTTGCCACTCTAAGAAAAACTCAGGTGAATAGTTTGTTTCTCTAAATGGAGCTGAATTGTCAGTATCATAAATTTGCCAAAATGATTGTTGCGTGTAAGCGGCAAAAAAATCAGCACCTGTATCAAAAATATTGTTGTATAGTGGTAGTTTGATACTGAGTTGAAATTGGATCTCATTTTTCTTGCGTTCATATTCTCTCTCATAATCTCGAGTACCATTTGAATGCCATTGTTTTTCTATAAGGGTATTATTTGTATGTCCAGCAAAAAGCAAAAAATTTTGATGGTGACTCATGATACTAAAACTGTATTTTTCTTTTGGTAGAGGAGGGGGATCTTGTGCAAATAGAGCTGTGGTTAAAAGAGAAGTAGTAAGAAGTTGCTTAAACATTCTTACTATTTCATCGTATTATTGAGCTTTTGCTCTACGAGCTCATTGACTATTTTTGGATTTGCTTTTCCATTTGTAGCTTTTAAGACTTGTCCGACAAAAAAGCCTAGAAGTTTTGTATTTCCTGCTTGAAATTTTGTTACATTATCTGGATTTTTAGTGATAATTTCATCGATAATAGGAGCGATAATAGCTGGATCACTGATCTGTACAAGTCCCTTGTCTTCAACTATTTTACTTGGAGCCTCTCCCGTTTTACTCATTTGTTCAAACACTTGCTTTGCAATTTTACTTGATATAAGATCATCATCGATCATCTTTACAAGCTCTATGATCTTTTTGGCATCAAATAAGAGTTCGGATAGTGTGTTTTCTTTGAGTTCTTTTGCTACTTCATTTGTAATAATATTCGCCAATGCTAATGGACTATTGTGTAAGGAGAGAGACTCTTCAAAAAAGCTCGAAAGTACTTCATCTCGAGCTAAGATATTTGACACTTCATTATTAAGTTTTAGTTGATTTGTATATTTTTCAAAAAGTGCTTTTTCTAACTCATTCATAGGTTCAACTTCTCCTATTATTTGTGTCTTTTTATTCTCTTGCTTTTGTGATTTTTTCTCTGTTTTCTCTTGTGGTTCTGTTTTTTTACTCCAAGAGTCTTTTAGTCCTACGATTTTATTAAATACAGGATTTTCATCTGTATAATCTATAGGATCAGCATAAAAATATCCCTCTCTTTCAAACTGAAATCTTACATCGATTTTGTCACTTATAACAGCTGGCTCGATATAGGCATTTTTTATGATTTGTAATGAGTCTGTATTGAGATCATCTAAAGATTCAGGGGCTTCATTTGCATAGAGTCTGTCATATACTCTCACCTCTACTTTCTTGGCATCTTGCGTACTTACCCATTGAATAGCACTTTTTACTTTGATACCACTTGTATCACTTCCACTTTTTGAGTCTGGATGATAAGTAGCTTTTAGCTCACGAATATTACCATCACTATCCTTGATAACATCTGTACAAGTGATGATATATCCATGCCGTAATCGTACTGGTTGGTCTGGCGTAAGTCTAAAAAAACCTTTTGGAGGATTTTCGCTAAAATCAGCTCTATCTATATAAAGCTCAGATGAAAAAGGTATCTTTCTATTTCCCTCTTTTGGTACATCGTGAGGATAGTAAGAAGCATCAAGTTCTTCACTACCTTCATAGTTTTCTATATTTACTTTAAGTGGATCCATCACACACATCACTCGTGGTACTTTTGTGTTGAGATCATCACGAATTGAGAATTCGAGTTGTGCTACATCTACTAGCGAGTTTGCCTTTGCGATACCAATTTGGTCACAAAAGTTCAAAATCGATTCAGGAGTATATCCTCTTCTTTTGTATCCAGCAATAGTAGGAAGTCGTGGATCATCCCAACCATCTACATAGTTCCCAATTACAAGTTCTAAAAGTTTTCTTTTACTCATAACTGTGTAGTTGATCCCGAGTCGTGCAAATTCGTGTTGGTATGGTCGTGGAGGTTTGAGATCAAGTGTATCTAAAACCCAATTATATATATCACGATTATTTTCAAACTCCAAAGTACAAATAGAATGTGAAACTCCCTCGATGTAGTCTGATAAACAGTGTGCAAAATCATACATAGGATAGATACACCATTTATCTTCTGTTCTAAAATGATGAGCGTGTCGTATTCTGTAAAGTAGAGGATCTCGTAGTTTCATATTAGGAGCTGACATATCAATTTTGGCTCGTAATACATGCGAACCATCCTTGTGTTCACCTTTTCTCATTTGTTCAAAAAGTTCAAGATTTTCTTCGATGGAACGATCTGCATATTGGCTTCGTTTTCCTACTTGGGTTACTGTTCCTCGAAATTCACGCATCTGCTCTTCATCGATACTATCTACATATGCTTTTCCCATCTTGATAAGCTCTATAGCATACGCGTGGATTCTTGGAAAATAATCAGAAGTAAACCGTACACTTTGTTCCCACTCAAACCCTAACCATGTTACGGCATCTTTTAAAGCTTCGACATATTTTGTATCTTCTGTTGTCGGATTTGTATCATCCATACGTAAGTTACAGTATCCATCATAATCACGAGCAATCCCAAAATTTATACAAATAGATTTTGCATGCCCAATATGAGGAAAACCATTTGGTTCTGGTGGGAAGCGCGTGATGATTTTATCGTATTTTTTTGATTTTAAATCTTTTTCAACTTGGAGCCGTAAAAAGTCTTTTGCTTTACTCATTAGAGTATTCCACTAAAAAGTCTTGAGATAAATATCTCTATAAACTGTAAAGCAAAGATCAAGATAAGTGGAGCCATATCCATCCCACCAAAAACTGTAGGGATAAACCGTCTTACTAAGTTATATGCTGGTTGTGTCAGTCTGTTGAGCATCTGTACGATTGGATTGTATGGGTCTGGTTGCACCCATGAAAGTAGGGCTGAGATGATGATCACCCACTTGTATAATGAAATTATGGTTATAAGAAGTGTTGCAAATGCAACGATTAAAGAATCTATCATTTTATTATTTCTCCTAAATAGTTTTGTATGAGTGGATAAATTTTACTCAAATTGTGTCGATCTGTTG
>JBASAI010000355.1:0-19577 GCA_049650525.1 Arcobacteraceae bacterium | reverse complement strand
ACCACCATTATTATTTTTTTGGCCCCATCGTCTAGTGGTTAGGATCCATGGTTTTCATCCATGTTACAGGAGTTCAAGTCTCCTTGGGGTCACCAAAAATATACACCCTCAAATTAAAAGTGCGGTTGTAGCTCAGTTGGTTAGAGTATCTGCCTGTCACGCAGAATGCCGCGAGTTCGAGTCTCGTCAACCGCGCCACTTTTTAAATCAACATATATTCCATTGTCAAAAAAGAAGAAATTATTTGTATTAAGTAGTTTTAATTTTCAGTAAATTTTTCAGAACAAAAACTATTTTTTATATAGTATTGTTTGTCCTGAAGTGAGTTTATCACCAATAGTAATAAGAAGCTTTTCACTTTTAGGAACAGTAATTACAACCATCCCATCTAAAAACACAGAGATTTTATCCCCTTGAGATACTGAAGCTTCTTTGATATATTTCATTTTCATATTACATAATCCACTTATCAATTTCAACTTAATATCATCAAACTTTAATACAATTTGCTCGTTATATAAAGAAGCTTTATAACTATTTATATTTAAATTCAACCCTCGCCTATGTGTTTTTACCTTTACTTCTCCATCAATAGGAGCTCTTAAAACATGATTATTTAGTAACCCTACTTTGCAATATATTTTATGTTTTCCATTAACTGTATCTATAGCAGTTACAACACTATCAATAGGAGCTAATACACTTTGTGTATTAGTAAAAATATGTCTATAAGTATCCCTAAAAACATACAACATAAATATACCTACAATAAATCCAATATTTCCTAAAAAATCAGAAATAAATAATGACAAAATAATTGATACTGCAAAAATAATTGCAATACTACGATATCCTTCTGTAAGTAAAATTTTATTCTTTTTCATTTTTTGCTTCTTTTTCTTCTACATCATCTTCTGAATGTAAATCATCTCCTTGATATACTTCTCCACCATTTTCAATAATAATCTCTTGTACTCTTTTTCCTGAAATAACTTCTAGATCAAGTAATTCAGCAGTCATTTGTTCCATCGCAACATTATTATCTCGCAATATTTGTAATACAATTTGATATCGTACATTTAAAGTATCTTTAATGTGATTATCAAGACTATATGCCATCTCATCACTATAATCTTTTGTGGATTGTCCCCCACCTAAAAATTGATTTTGCTGCTTATGTAATACCATCAATCCAGCGATTTCAATTTCACTCATACCATAAATAGTAGCCATCGACTTAATTATATCTGTAGCTCGTTCTAGGTCATTTCCAGCACCAGTACTTACTTCACCTATAAATATCTCTTCAGCAGCACGACCACCTAACAGTGTATCCACTTCCGCAATAAGCTCATGCTTTTGCATTAAATATTTATTTTCTTCTGGAGTGTTAAGTGTATACCCAAGGGCAGCAAGTCCACGAGGAACAATAGACACCTTATTTACTTTTTTTGCCCCTTTTGTAACTTCAGCAATCACCGCATGTCCAGATTCATGATAGGCTACAATTCTTCTTTCTTTTGGAGATATTCTTCTACTTTTCTTTTCGAGTCCAGCGATTTGTCGCTCTACTGCTTCTTTAAAATGTGTTGCATTTACACTAGTAGCTTCTTCTCGACCTGCTAATAATGCAGCTTCGTTGATAATATTTGCTAAATCAGCACCAGCTAATCCAGCTGTCATAACAGCAACATCTCTTAAGTCCACACCTTTTGCAACTTTCACATCTTTAATATGCACATTTAAAATCTCGATTCTACCTTCAAGATCTGGTTTATCAACTAAAACTTGTCTATCAAACCTTCCTGGTCTAAGAAGTGCAGGATCAAGTATCTCAGGTCTATTAGTCGCTGCTAAGATAATAACAGGTGCTCCTGCACTACTAAATCCATCCATCTCTGCTAGAAGCTGATTAAGTGTTTGTTCTCGTTCATCATTTCCACCCATACCACCACTTGCACGACTTTTACCAATAGCATCAATCTCATCGATAAATATAATCGCCGGTGCATTTTTTTTTGCTTGCGCAAATAGATCTCGGACACGACTTGCCCCAACACCCACAAACATCTCAATAAAACTAGATCCTGTTACACTTAAAAATTCAACATCAGCCTCACCTGCAACTGCTTTAGCTAAAAGTGTTTTCCCAGTTCCTGGAGGACCTACAAGAAGAACACCTTTTGGTATTTGAGCTCCAAGATTTACATATTTATCTGGATTTCTTAAAAACTCTACGATTTCAGATACTTCTTCTTTCGCTTCTTTATTTCCTGCCATATCAGCAAATTTTACATTTGGTTTTTCTGAGTTAATCATCTTCTTGGCACCACCCATACCAAGAATACCACCAGCGCCTCCACCCATAGATTTTGACATTCGTTTTGCTAAAAACATCCAGATAGCAAAAAAGAAGAAAAGTGGTAAAACCCATCCAAATAACATATCTGCTAAAAGATTTTGTTCATTTACTCCACCATAGTTAATCCCTTGAGCTTCCAGTGAAGGGATAAGAGTATCATCAACACCAACTTTTCGTGCTGTATAAGTAGTGATAACTCCACCTTGATCTTTTGAAACTGCTTTTATATTTGTTTCACCAATTCCTACATATTCAATTTGACCATTTGTAATCAGTTTTTTGATCTCAGAATATGCTACATTTTTTTTAGTAGTTTGTGCATACGGATTTGAGCCATTCGTTGTACCATTTGCTCCCATTTCATCTGATGGAAAAAAACTTTTAAAGGCCATGATTGTCACGATTGAAAATACAACAAAAACTATTATCGGATTTTTATCGAAAAACCCGTTTGAATTATTGTTATTATCGTTTTTATTATTATTGTTATCCATTATTTCCCTTTTTTACTATTAAAGTTACCCATTCGTTTTGTTGTATCTCTTCAATGATTTCACAATCTTTAAACTTATTTAAAACTTTTTGTTTATGCTGCTCCATAATTCCAGATAATATTATGATACCATCATTTTTACTTATCTTTTTTATATCAGAAGCAATCATAGCAATCACATCTGCAACAATGTTTGCAATAACTATATCATATTGTTCTGTCGTAGTATTTGCAGAACCTTCCCAGTAATTATTAATACTTGCGTTGTTTGCTTCAAAGTTTTTCAGTGCGTCGTTTACAGCAACGATATCTGTATCACAAATATCAACAATAGCACCAGATTTTGCAGCAGCAATTCCTAGTATTCCACTTCCCGTACCAATATCAGCAACCGTATCATCTTTTTTAACATATTTTTCAATAGCAGTTAAACAACAATTAGTTGTCTCATGATGACCTGAACCAAATGCTAGAGTAGGATCAATAACTATATTTATCATATCATCCATAGGTTCATTCCAACTAGGATGAATATAAAACTTCCCAACTTTAATAGGCTGTACACTTTCTTGATAGAGTTTAATCCAATCTTGATTTTCTTTTTTGCTCAAAGATGTTTGACACTCTATATCAGTGTCAAATGCAGTTGAGAGTTCTTTTGCAAACTCTTTAATCCCATGTTCAACATCATCCAAAGTATCTTCACTTCGTATGATAATTGTTTCATCCAACTCTTCAATTGCATCGTTAGTTAAGCTTGATGCTAAGTCTAAAAACAACTCGTAGTATAAGTCTGGCTTAATGATAAGCTCGTAATAATATTTATCCAACTAATTTACCTTTTAAAATGTAGTATAAGTGAAATATTTTATCTAAAATGTAGTATAGAATAGTTTAACTATCAACTTAATTGGTTCACATTAACTCTTTTTAAAAATAGAACTTCATCATATTCATTTATATTGTATGAATACTCAATTTCAAATCCAAGTTTATCAAAATCTATCTTTGTGTCTTTGGATTCTTTATGTGATAAAAAAACCATCAAATAGTCAATTTTATTTTTCAAAATTTCAAAAAGTGAGTAACCACCCTCAATCATTACAAATTTTTTTTCTTTTAATAATGAGAGATTTGAAGAGATATACACCTCTCTATTTTTTACGCTAAAAAGAGGTATAGTTTTATCAAAATTCTCACTTTTGCTATAGATTAAAATATTTGAAGCTTTTTTACTTTTTGAAAATCGTGCATCCAAAGTAGGTCTATCCTTACGAATAGTATTTCCACCTATTACCATCAGATCAATCTTCGTACGAATTTCATGTACTAAATCAAGGCTTTTTTGTGTAGTTATATATCCACCATCTACACTTCCATCTTCTCTCATTGCAATTTTAAAAAAAGAAAAGTAACCACTTTGGTATTTTAAAAAAGGATAAAGAAGTTTGTCTGTTTTTTCTTTACAAAGCCCAACTTCTACTTCAATATTAGCTTTGCGTAATCTTTCCTGACCACCACTTGCATTTTGGTTTGGATCAAGAGTTCCTATGGTTACTTTTTTTATCTGTACAGATTCCAAAAGCATAGCACAAGCAGGTGTCTTACCAATATGATTACAAGGTTCTAAAGTAACATATATTTCACAATCATGAAAAAAATCATTATGATTTTCTATTAAAAAGTTATGTATCTCTTGTGAAGATTGTAAATTACTTACCATTGAGTTGGGATATTCTGTGAGATATGCCGATTTAAGTGCTAGTACTTCGGCATGAGGGAAACCAGCTTCTTTGTGTGCAGCTACTGATAAAACTTTGTTGTTTTTTACAACTGTTGCACCAACAGCAGGATTTGGATAAGTTAGAAGCTGATATTTCCAAGCTTCATCTATAGCCAATTGCATATATTGGCTATTGAAATCGATCATTTTACGCTATTTATTCCAATTAAAATAAGTAGCTGCTGATAAAATATCATCGTACTTAATCTCTTGAATATTGTCAGCCAGGTCTTTAAAACTAATGACACCATCTTTTACAGATAAAATTTCACCTTTAAAAACTTCAGTATCATAGTTTTTCATTTTCACACTAGATCCCACTGAACATTCAAAATGATGCAGTGTTTTAAGTTTTCGCTCAATCCCTGGAGAACTTACTTCTAATGTATATTTTCCATTCATTGGTTCTTGGATATCTAATAAAGGTGAAATCATACGACTTACATGAGCACATTTATCAAGATTTATGCCATCTTTATGTGAAATATATACTCGTAAAATATTTATTTTGTTTTCTTTTGTTTGTGTTATATCATATAGATCAACACCACAACCTTCGGCTGCTAATTTTATAGATTCTTCTAATTCCATAAATTACTCTTTCTCTTGATCTTTTTTATTTGTAGAGATTTGTGAAAACAAATCATCCATTCTAGCTCGTTTTTCTAACATATCATCAACTATAAAAGTAAAATCAGGACATTTATACCAAGATGTTGCACCTAATATATAAGATTTAATAGCACCATTTGCTTTTCGTAAAGATACTCTTATCTCTTTTAGTTCCTCATTGTCAAAATCACTCGCGTCATAATAGACTTTTGCATCATATTTTCCATTTTTACAGTCTACTTCTGTAATAGTTAAAGAAGTTATTCTGTTATCATTAAGTGAACTTAATGCTTCAGGAATAAGTTCTTCCAATAATGATTCTGTTCGTTGTAGATTTACACTTTTATTTTTCATTATTCTATTGTTTGCTCTTCTTTATGCTCTATGAATGTTTCAATATAGTCATTGGGTTGAATATCATTATAGTTTTCAAAAATAATACCACATTCATAACCATTTGAAACTTCTTTAACATCATCTTTAAATCGTTTCAATGATTTAATAGCACCTGTATAGATAACAACACCATCTCTAATAACACGAGCATTACCACCACGAACAACTTTACCATCAGTAACTTTTGTCCCTGCAACTGTTCCTACTTTTGGAACAACAAATGTTTCTAAAACTTGTGCTTGACCTGTATTTTCTTCTATAATAATTGCACTCATCATACCAGATAAAGTAGCTTTAATATCATCTAATAATGCATAAATAATACTATAAGTTTTGATTTCAACACCTTCAGATTTTGCTTTTGTTTTTACAGCACCTGTAGGTCGAACATTAAATCCTAAAATAATACAATCATCACTTGCACTTGCCAATGAAATATCAGCTTCAGTAATACCACCAACACCTGATGAGATAATTTTAACTTTAACTTCATCATTTTTAATAGTTTCTAAACTTGCCTTAATAGCTTCTAAACTACCACCAGCATCAGCTTTTAAAATAACTGGAAGTGCTTTGATTTTACCCTCAGCAATAAGAGCTGCCATCTCATCTAAAGATACTTTAGTTGATGCACTTAACTCTTTTGCTCTTGAATGTTCTGCTCTTGTTGTTGCAATCTCTTTAGCTTCAGCCGCAGATTTTTGTGCAACTAGTGTTGATCCAGTAATTGGAACATCCCCTAGACCTACTACTTGTCCTGTTCTACTAAGACCTAGTTCTTTAACAGCTTTACCTTGATCATCAAGGAGCGCTTTTACTCTACCAAAAGTTGTATCAGCAACAATATTATCACCGACTCTTAATGTACCATTTTGAATGATAACAGTTGCAACAGCACCTTTTCCTTTTACTTGAGAAGATTCAATAACAGTAGCTTTTGCCAATGCTGTTGGGTTTGCTTCAAGCTCTAATAATTCTGATTGAATAAGAATATTTTCAAGAAGAGTTTCAATACCTTCACCTGTAAGTGCAGATACTCCAATAAATTCAATATCTCCACCCCAATCAGCTGGACTCATTTCATGTTCAGCCATACCAGCTTTTACCATATCCATATTTGCAGTTTCTTTATCAATCTTATTAACAGCAACAATAATAGGTGCACCACTAGCTTTTGCAGCTTTGATTGATTCTATTGTTTGTGGTTTTACACCATCATCAGCAGCAACAACTAAAATAATAATATCTGTTACACTTGCTCCTCTTACTCTCATTGAAGTAAAAGCTTCATGTCCTGGAGTATCTACAAATGTAATATCTTGACCATTTTTATTTACAGTATAAGCAGAGATGTGTTGTGTAATTCCACCAGCTTCACCGGCAGCAACTCTACTACTTCTAATTTTGTCTAAAAGTGATGTTTTACCGTGATCAACATGCCCCATAATTGTAACAACTGGAGGTCTCGAAATATAATTTGTTTTATCGATTTCAACTTCAGCATAATCTTCAACATAATTTACATCTTCAAGCTCATCTTTAATTGTGATCTCAATATTGTATTCTTCACCTAAAATTTCGATCTCATCATTTCCTAAGAAATCATTTTTAGTTACCATCATACCTAACATAAAAAGTTTACCGATTACATCACCAGCAGTTTTACCAATTTTTTCAGCAAATTCATACACTCTACAATCTTCAGGAATAGTTACTTCTGTAATCTCTACTTCTTCAACTCTTTGCTTATACTTTTTCTTTTTCCCACCTCTTTTAATACCTCGAGGTTGGTTACCAAATGCACTTGGTTTTGTTGTTCTGATATTTTTAGGTTTTGGAGTATCTTGTAAAAATTTTGATGTTTCCATAAGTCCCATATCTAATAATACTACTTCTTCTCCAAGAATTGATTCTTCTGAAGATTTAAAATCATTAGCACCAGCATCAACTCGTAATTTTGTACCTTGTACATGCGCTCTTGCTACTTGTTTTGTTTTTATTTTCTTTGGTCTTTGAGTATATTCTTCTTTAAGATCTGCACCAGCTCCAAATAATTCACTCATTGAAGCTAACTTTTGTTTTTTAGACTGTGGTGTTACTGGTGTATTCTCAATAACAGGTCTTTTCTTTTTAACAATTGTTAATCCTCTTTTTTTCAAAGTGATCTTTTTTTCTGGTTCAACAGCTGCAGGAACATCTTTTGACTCAAAATCTACAGAAGGTTTTTCTGCAGAAACTTCTTCTTTTTTTTCTATTTTAGGTTCAACTGTTGCTGTTTCTACAACAGATTCAGTTTTTGATGGAACAACTTTAACTTCTTCGACTTTTTTTACTGGATCTGGTACATTTTTCTTTTGTACTATTTTCAGCTCATTTCTCTTTAAAGGTGTTCTTTTTATCTCTGTTTTTTTCACTTCTGTTTCTTTTTTAACAGCTTCTTGAGGTACTTCAGTGTGAGTTTCTTTTTCCGCAACCTCTTCTGTTTCTTTAGGAATTACTTTTTCTGTAGTTACTTTTTTCTTTATACTAGGTAATAATTTACTTTTACCTGTCATAATGTACCCAGCTATCTCTTCTGCTTGTTCAAAAGAAACTGAACTTTGTGGTGATTTTAATTCTATTGCTAAATCCGCTGCTTTTTTAATTACTTCTGCACTTGTAGAACCAGCTTCTTCTGCTATTTCAAATACCCTAACTTTGTCTTCCATTCGCTAATATCTCCCTTAGTTGTACGATATATTCATCTTTATTTTTACACTGCCGATATAATGCTTTTTCTAGTTTTGATTCATTTTCTAAACAAGAATCACACACATAAAAACTTCTACCAATTCCAGTAAAAGCTGTTAGCTTTTTATCTTTACATTGTAATCTATTCAACAGTTTTTGTGCCATCTTTATTCTACAAACTACACAAGATCTTATTGATATTTTTAACATTTTAACCAAAACTCTCTTAATCTTCTACAATCACGCCGTTATTATCAAAATCACAGATCAAAATTTTGAAATGAGGGAAGTTTTCTTCAAGTTTTTTCGAAAGTCTTACCGCATCTTTTCCATATGCAAGATTAAAAAATGTTGATCCACTTCCAGAAAGGGTACTCATCAATGCACCATTTCGTAATGCCACTTTTTGTACTGCAAATAATTCTGGCATCTGTTTCATTCTATAGTATTGATGAACTCTATCTTTTGATGCTCGCTTTAGCATTCTAAAATCTTCACTCATAAATGCAGCTGTTAAAAGAGAACTATGAGAAACATTAAAAACCAAATCTTCTTTACTGTACTTATATGGTAATGTTTTTCTTGAAAGATTTGTAGAGATTGCTCTATTTGGTATTACTACGACCGCTTTTAATGATTTAGGTATCTCTTTTCTGATAAAAAAAACTTCGTTTTCATGCACAGTTGAAACAGTAAATCCACCCATTACAGCTGGCGTAATATTATCGGGATGAGACTCATAACTCAATGCTAAATTTAATAGTTTTTTATCATTTAACTCGATACCTTCAAGGGCATAAGCTGAAGCAATTGCACTAATAATAACAGCACTACTACTTCCTAGTCCTCTTGAAAGTGGTATCTCATTTTGAAACTCAAAACGGAACTGTTGTTGGCTATTACTAAAATTTTGATGAAAATCATTAAATGTTGAGATAAACATATTGTTATCTTTGAGCTTTGGATTATTTGCACCCTCACCTCGTAATGAAACACTATGGAACTTTGCAGGTTTTATAATAACATGATTTCTTATATTTAAAGCCAATCCCAATGTATCAAAACCTGGTCCAAGGTTTGCACTTGTAGCTGGTACACTTATTTTCATTTTTTTCCTTATTTCTTTATTTATATTTAAACAGCAGGGAGATTATATTCTGGTAATATATTTGTACTTAAACTAATCTCACTTATATTTTCTGGTAATCGAAACTCTTCAATTACTCTTTCACCTAAAAAATCTATTGTAATTTTTTGAGTATCAACATTATCTCTAAAGAAATATTTTTTTCCCAGTGCTTTTATAGGTGAGTTATTGTTCATATCAAAACCACTTACAGCATATAGACTAATTTTATTTACAATAGATATCGTTTTCAAAAATATATATGCTATTTTAATTGCCATATAACTTCCAGGTCCTTTTACATAAATAATATCGGCTACTTCATATTTAGATAATATTCCATCAAATAGTGAAGGCAATACATCACTTGTTTTCCCATCTTTAGTAATAGTTTCAATCAACTTGTCATCTTCATATATTCCTATTAAAATAGGAGAAGATATTGAGATCACTAATACTTTAATATTAGGCAGTAGCATATGCTTTCTCTAAGGCAACTATCTCATCTTTGATCTCTTCTAAATCAACTATTTCATAATTAGAAGGATCTTCTAGTAGTTTTTTTGTTAAAAGGTGATTGAGGTGATGGCTACCTGCATGTGCATTATATTCACCAATCATTGTATATCCCAAAAGCGCCATATCTCCAATCGCATCTAAAATCTTATGTCTTACAAACTCATCATGGTATCGCAAACCATCAGGATTGAGAATCTTTTGATCATCTAGTACAATAGCATTATCCAAGCTTCCGCCTTGTGCTAATCCTATACTTCTTAAATACTGTACCTCATGTAAAAAACCAAATGTTCGTGCACGACTAATATTTTCTTTATAATCTTCTATAGAATAGTCAAATTTAAACGACTGTTCACCAATTGCTGGATGATCAAAATCAATTGAAAAATCATATATGATATGATTTGATGGTAATAATTTCACAAATTTATTATCAATATTTACTTCAACCTCTTTTTTAACACGAATCGCTTTTTTGCTTTTTGTTTGTTCTTTTATACCAACTTCATCTAGTAGCATACAAAATCCACTGCTACTTCCATCTAAAATAGGTATTTCATCATTATCAACAATCACTCGTAGGTTATCTATACCATAAGCATAAATTGCAGAAAGAAGATGCTCAATCGTAGAAATAACTACATCATCTTTACCAATTACTGTAGCCATTTTTGTATCAATAACATTTTCAGGAGTCAATGGAATCGTAACTGCTTCATCGTTTCTGTAAAATACAATACCCATATCATCATCTAAAGGTTCCAGTATCATCTTTACAGGAACACCTTTATGTAATCCAATACCAACTATTTCTACACTTTTATTAATTGTTCTTTGTTTCATTATTTACCATCAATATCATGTTTTGCTTTAGTAAGGATATCTGTAATTCTTACTTTAATCCAATTCCGATCCATCCATTCTATTGGATTTACTTCGATACCTTGAATCAATACACCAAAATGCAAATGATCTCCAAATACAGCGCCAGTGGCACCAGTATTTGCGATTTTTTGATTTTTAGAAACATAATCACCAACATTTACATTTTGAGAACTTGTATGCGCATAGAGTGTCGCAAGCCCCATACCATGATCTATGATAATAGAATTACCATACAATCCAAGATAGTTTTTAAAAATCACTGTCCCTTCATTTGAAGCTCTTATTGGTGCTTTTTTTACACTCGCCCAGTCAATTCCTAAATGCCACGCTTCATTTATTTTATTTCCATCAATATAATAATGTCTTCTATCCCCATATCCAGCTACCGTTTTTGATCCTCTTAATCGTTTAAATGATGAGATATTGAAGTTTTCAACCATTTCATTTGAAGCATATTTTTCTATAGTTTGTTCAACAGTTTTTATATTTTTATCTCTTAAAACTGTATTTGAATATATAAAAATATCATTTAATTTTTCAGGGATCTCTTCAAAACTTTGCTCCAATACAATCGCACTCACATTTTTAATAAAGTTTTCGCTTACTTCTATATTATCATCTACAACTGTTTTTTTTTGTATATATAAAGGAACTTTTGTGATTGTTTTATTGTCCGCTTTGTCTGTTACAACCAAGTTTACTCTGTTAAATGACTCAATATCCATAGGCCAGGCAATCAAAGCAACATAATAATTTTCTTTATAATATGGAGTTAATTTAAAATTTCTTTTATCATTAAATGAAATATATGCATCGTCTAAATTAGCATCTTCAACTTTCACTACAACTACAGCACTTCCCCCTCTTTGAATATATCGGGAATTACCAAGTACATTTGCAACAGGTTTTTTAGTATCAATCTGAACCGTTATTTGTTCCACTGATTTATTTCCTTCAAGAAAATTCCACTTACTATTATCGATAACTTCAACTTCTAAATAAGTATCTTGCCCTTTATAAAACATATCAAGTTTCGGAGGATCTATTTCTAAAACAATCTCTTTCTGACTATTTTCCATAACTTTTTGTGCTAATACAATATCTTTAATGCCATCTTTAAATGTCACTTTATAGTATTTTATTCCAGTATCATCTTTAATTTTAATTTTTACTTTTGACTTTAAATTCCAATAAATATTTTTTTCTGATTCTATTACTGGTTTATTTTGCTCAAAGGCAGGAGATAAATATAAATATGCTACCCCTATAATCGCAAATATAAAAACAACACTTAACAACAATCCTACTGGACTTTTTTTATTTTTGTTTGACACTAAAATACTTCCTTACATTCACTAGTTATCATTTATTATACCAAAAATTTATTTAGTTTTACTGTTGTGTTTCTATTTGAGGAATGTTGTTTATTTCTAGTTTATTGTATTTACTACTATTTGTAGAATTTTTCTTTTTCCCTTCACCTTCAAAAATACCATTTTGTTCAATAATAAGCTCATCATATTGTATTTTTCCGATGACTCTACCTGAACCTAAAATATTCACTTGTCCTACATCAAAAAGACCATCGATCATACCATTAACGGTAAGTACTTTTGCTCGGATTTCACCCAAAACTTCACCATTTTTTCCAATAGTTACATCTTCAGTAGCAACAAGAATCCCTTCAAATCTACCATCTATAAAAATTGATCCTTTTGTATCAATCATCCCTTTCATCGTTGTACCGTTACTAATTACTGTTGTACCAGTTTGTTTTGCTGGCTTTTTATTAGTTTTATTAAAGATTCCCATTCTATTCTCCTTTGTGTTTCAAATATCATTTCATAATTTTTCATATCCCACTTCGTAAAGGAAGTTGGATTGAGTATTTTATTTCCATGACGAAGCTCATAGTGTAAATGAGGACCACTACTTCGTCCACTATTTCCACTTCGTCCTATAAGTTGTCCTTTATATACGATATCTCCCGCTTTTACATCTGTAAATCGTAAATGTGCATAAGCAGTCTCAAAACCAAAATTATGAGAAATCATGACAACACGACCTAGCGTTCCTTTATTTTCAGCTTGTGCATATTTTACAACACCATCTGCTGTAGCTCTTACATCAGTTCGTCTTGCTGCTCGTAAATCAAGTCCATTGTGATACTGTTTTTTTTTCGTAATAGGATGTGTTCTCCATCCAAATTTTGATGTTGGAGTACATGTTTCCATTGGACACCCACTAGGGATAGTCTGTAACATATACATTTTTTCAGATGAAGTTAATTTTGCTAAGGTCGCTCTTTGGATCAAAGTAGCATCGTCATCTTTATGAATGCCAATAATATCTTCGATCTCTTCTATATGAGAACCTAACTCTTCTATCTGAGCTATTTTCGATTCTATTTGTTGACTGTATAGATTATTTTCTTTTGTAAGTTTTTCCCTATCCGCTGATAAATTATTTACATTCGTACTCAACTGAGAGATGAGAAAAAAACTTATCGTAAAAATAAGTAATACTCCAACAATTCCCCAAAGAACTATTTTTTTGATGATTTTATTTACACTAAAAGATTTTGAACTATTAATGTCCGATACGGTTATGACTAATCTATCTTTTTTCATCCTTTCATATACCCTTTCAAAAAAAACTCAACTACTAAAAAAGAGCCAAAAACAAAATAGTTATTTTTGTTATTCACTTTCATTATATCAAAATCATTAACACTTAAAGATAAGCTTTTGATTTTTTTTACCAATTTTTCTTTTTCAACAATTCTTTTATCTTCACAGGGAACTATTTGAACTTCTTGAATATGAGGATGTAAGAGTTCAAGAACCTTTTCATAATCTTTATCAGCATAACTATTATAAACCAAAATATACTTTTTATTTTCTTTTTTTAGTTCTTTTGCAATCGCAAGAGCCGCCAAAGGATTATGCCCAACATCTACGATAATATTATGAGCAATTTTTTCATATCTTCCAAAAAGTTGTGGTAAAGTGTAGTCAAAATCTTTAAATTCTAAAAAGTCTATTACACTTAAAGTTGTTTGTAAATTATTTTGAAGATATAAAGGAAGCTTTTGAGCTTGTTGATTGAGACTAAATATTTTTCTTTCTATCTCATTTTTAGAACCTAATACTTCCTCTTTTATATCATATACTTCATCATATATCTGATTTGAGATTATAAAATTTTTATCACAACTTCTCATTTTTGTTGCTGCTATTAATGCAATCGTATCACCTAAAAAACTTTGATGATCTAGTCCTATAGTTGTAATTATTGAAAGATCATTAGGTACCACATTTGTCGCGTCAAACTCACCACCCAATCCAGCTTCAAGGACAAGATAATCTCTTTTGTCACTTAAGTAAAACCCCAATAAAGTTGTGTATTCAAAATAGGTAAGCTTTTCTAGTAGATTTCCAGGTAAAACAGTTTGTAATTGCATATGTGCAAAGTCTAGTTTTTCATCAGATACATCAGCTCCATTGATCCATATTCGCTCATTAAATTTCATAATATGTGGTGAGCTATAATGTAAAACATCTTGATTAAGTTGTAAAAGAATTGAGGCCAAAAACCTCCCCGTACTTCCTTTACCATTAGTTCCTACTATATGAATAATATACGGCAAGGATATGTGGTCACTTAAAATATCCCAAGAGTTTTTGATAATATCATAATCTATTTTATCATAATACAAACTCTTATTAACTAAGAATTTTTCAAGCGAAGTATTCATTACTCTTTCATACTATTAACAGCAATTTTAGAAAACAAATTACTCAGTGCTTTTGCTGCAGCAATTTTGATAGCTGCTTGTTTTTTTTGATCGGTTATAATTGAATCATTATCAACACTATAATCATAATAATCAGTCACAGATAATCTCTTTTTTTCTTCATTTCGTTTATTATAAGAAACCTCTATACTCACTGTAGTTCTATAACTTTTAGCATATCCATCATCATCAGTACTCATGGCAATATGACGCACACTAGCTAATTGCAACAAAACAAAAGTATCTGCTAGCTCTTTATTATTTGTGAGGTTTGCTTTAAATTGATTTAAAATCATCTCATTCATTGCATCTTTTACATATATAGAATTTTGAGCATTCTCTATATCTACTATTAGATCCACATATACATCCCCTGAAATAGCATTTTTAGCATAATGAGATGAAGGTTTATATCCACAACCAATAAAGAGGATAATAAGTAAAAATAAAGAGAAAAAAGATTTCAACACTACCCTTTAACTACAAAATTTACAAGTTTGTTTGGAACAACGATCTCTTTGATTATCTCTTTTCCATCTATCCATTTTTTTGTATTTTCATTGCTTTTTGCACTTTGTAAAATATCTTCTTTGGAAGCACTTGGACTCACTTCTATCTCACCTCTTTTTTTACCATTTACAGTTACCGCTAAAAGAATACTATCTTGAACAAATACTTCCTCTTTTACAGTTAAACTATTTTCAAAGTTTACTCGTGCAAATAGTGTATCACTTAACTCCCAACAAGTATGTGGAATAATCGGTTCTAAAATATTTGAAAGAACATAATATCCTTCGAGCCAAATAGTAGGATTTTCTTGTTTATTTAAAGCATTTAAAGCTTCCATGCAAGATGCAATCAGCGTGTTAAAAGCATATGTTTTACCCATAACCTCTTCAGATTTTTGTAAAGATTCATACACTTTTTTACGAGCTTCTTTTTCCTCTTTATTTAAGGAAGAATGATCAATTGAGTCTATTTTAGAAGCATTTGAACCTTCACAATGAACACTTCCTTCATAAAATCGTCGTATAAATTTATATGCACCCTCAACGGCAGAATCATTCCATTCTAACTCTTTTGTAGGTGGTGCTGCAAACATCATAAAAAGTCGTGCAGTGTCAGCTCCATATTTACTTACTATTGCATCAGGATCTACAACATTTCCTTTTGATTTTGACATTTTTGCACCATCTTTTAAAACCATACCTTGTGTAAGAAGATTTTTAAATGCTTCTATAGAGTTTGTGTATCCAAGCTGATTTAACGCTTTTGTAAAAAATCGTGCATATAAAAGATGTAAAATAGCATGTTCTATTCCACCTACATACTGATCAACATTCATCCAATAATCAGAATCATCTTTATCAATACCTGTATCATTCCATTTTTTAGGATTGGTTGCGTATCGTAAAAAGTACCATGATGATTGTACAAAAGTATCTAAAGTATCTGTTTCTCTTACGGCTTTTTTCCCACACTTTGGACAAGTTGTATGTTTCCAAGTAGGATGTTTCTCTAGTGGATTTCCTTCACCTGTGATCTCTACATCTTCAGGTAAAGCTATCGGTAAATTCTCTATTTTTTCAGGAACAATTCCACAATCGTCACAATGAACAAAAGGAATCGGAGCTCCCCAATATCTTTGTCGTGAAACACCCCAATCTCTTAGTTTAAAATTGATCTGTTTTTTTCCAAGCTTCTCTTGTTCAAAATCATACAAAATAGCTTTTTTTGCTTTTGTATTTTTTTGTCCATTATATTTATCACTATTGATCAGTTTTCCTTCACCTGTGAAGGCAACACTCATATCAGTGTCGTTTTCAATAACAACATTTATAGGAAGATCATATTTTTTAGCAAAATCAAAATCACGATCATCATGAGCCGGCACTGCCATAACAGCACCCCCACCATAACTTACTAAAACAAAATTCGCAACCCATACAGGTATCTCTTTACCAGTGAGCGGATGAACAACAGTGATCTCAAGATCTAAACCAATTTTATCTTCAGTAGCTCTATCTCTTTCACTTACTTTTTTCATCGCTTTTATAGCTTCAATTTTTTCAGAACTTAAAAGATTGTTTTCGATTAAGTATGTCACTATTGCATGTTCAGGTGCAAGTGCTGAATAACTTACTCCATAAATAGTATCAGGTCGTGTTGTAAATACAGTGTATTTTTCAAAATTATTATCAAGTTTAGCTTGTGCGCTTTCACTCAATGAAAAATCAAACTCCAACCCTTCACTTCTACCGATCCAGTTTTCTTGCATCGTCAAAACTTGCGATGGCCATGTATCTTTTAATCCATCTAAATCATCGAGTAACTCTTGAGCAAATTTTGTAATCGCTATATAATATCCAGGCATCTCTTTTTGTACCACTTCAGTTCCACATCGCCAACAACATCCATCTTCAAGTTGTTCATTTGCCAAAACTGTTAAGTCATGTGGACACCAGTTTACTGTTGCAGATTTCTGATATAAGAGTCCCTCTTTAAACATCTTGATTATAAACTCTTGTTCCCATTTTGTATAGAGCTCGTCACTTGTCGCAAACTCCCGTGTTTTTGAGAAACTAAGCCCTAGTCCCTCAAGCTCTTTTCTCATATAGTCAATATTTTCATAAGTCCATTTTTTAGGATGTGATTTATTTTTTATCGCTGCATTTTCTGCTGGCATTCCAAAACTATCCCAACCAATAGGATGCAATACATTATAATTATTTTTTCTAAAGTGTCTTGCAAATGCATCACCTAGACAGTAGTTTCGTACATGTCCCATATGGATCCGTCCACTTGGATATGGAAACATACTTAAAATATATTTTTTCTCTTTATTTTTTGCTTCTAAAGAATCTTCATCAAAAGGCTCATTTGTATTGTTTTCATTCCAAAATATTTGCCATTTTTGCTCTATTTGTGATGGGATATATTCCATTTTTAGTATTCCTTATCTTGTGTTTTTGCACTCTCAATTAAAGCTAATGCGATAGAAAATATATTCGCAACTACTGCCCCAATTGCTAAAGCAATAGCCAATTCAACATTATCAGTAAATGCAAAAACTATAAATGCAGGAATCAGATGTAGATCGGCTACTAATGAGCTTGCTAAGAGTTCTGCTGCTAGTAAGTTTCTTACACCAATTTTTAAAATTGTTGATATTACATTAACTCCCGCTGCTAAAAATAGTGCTATCTCATTTTGTTCATATAAGAACCCAGCTGTTGTCGTTAAACTCATCAATGAAAAGAATATATATATTACCTTACCCCAATCCATGCAAACTCCTAAAATTTTATCTATTATTTTTTTGCATTGTATATAATTTTTCTTTACAGCTTGGTTAGTAAGATAAAATATTGCTTTAAACTTCTATTTAATAAATTTAGTGTAGTATTATAGCTATAACAAAAATTTATCATTGAGGCTTATATGAAATTTATTTTACCTTTAACGATTTCTGTATTTATTACAGGATGTACTTTACTTCCACCTCAGAAAAACACTACAACTCCCACTACTCAGGTACAATCAGAAACCGTAAATGAAAAAAATGAAAAAATTTTTAATACACAAGACCTTTCTACCGATGTCAAAACTGAGTATGTATATAAAAGTCTTAATGACACTATTATCAATATTGCTAATCAATTATTTAAAACAATGAAAAATAAAGAAAATGAAAAAAGAGTTATTTTAACTTCATTTGTGGATTTAAATGAACTTAATACGACATCTACTTTTGGAAGACTCTTAAGTGAAAGTATGTTTAACGAACTCCATATACGAGACTTTATTGTAACAGATTTTCGTGGCCAAGAAGCGGTAACAGTAAATGAAGATGGCGAATTTCATATTTCAAGAGATGTTGAAAAACTCAAAGACACAATCGAAGCAGTTGAATATATTCTTGTTGGGACTTATGTAAAATTTGAAAATGAAAGTTTACTTATAAATGCAAGAATCTTAGATTCAATTTCAGGAATGGTGATTTCTTCAGCAAGAGTTGTTTACAAACCAATTGATTGTAGTGATTATAATGTATGTAGACCAAAAGAAGTCGTAAATACACAAAAAAACCTTTTTGATGGTACAAATGATTCAGCTCAAAATAATTCAAATCAACAAATAAATATGAGAGCAAGAGAAAATAGTACATTTACTATCGTTGCAGATGATTGTGTGGGTGATGAATGTTCAAAATAGTATCTTTATTTATCATTACATTTTTTATCAGTGGATGCTCTCTTATCAATTCTTCGGAAGATTCATTTAAATTTAAATATTATCAATCTACAGGAACAACAGACTTTCATCTCCTTACTCAAGAACTATTAAAAGATTTAGCACCTACGATACTTTCTATTAAAGCAAAGAAAAGAAATATTTCACCATTATATGTAACAGATTTTGTTAATGTTGAAAACTTAGATAATAAATCAAAATTAGGATTTATTTTATCTGATGAGTTAAAAACAAATATTACACAAGATGTTAATTGGCCAATCTATCAAATAGAATATGCAAAGTTTCTAAAAGTTGGTCCCAATGGAACAAAACTTTTATCAAGAAATATCTCAGATTTAAAATATAAAAATATGGATGATAATACTTATGCTTTAGTAGGAACTTATGCGATTACACAACGGCAACTTCTCATTTATCTAAAACTGATCAATCTAAAAAATGGAGTAATCTTAAAATCATCAACACAACGAGTTTCCTTAACAGATGAGATCATAAATCTTGAACAAAAAGAAACAGAAATTCAACGGCATGTTTATACACCACTTACAATTTAATCAATTTTAAAGAGTTAAATTAACTCTTTAAATAAAAGGTTATATTTCACTTCGCCTCTAAATG
>JBASAI010000354.1:0-2354 GCA_049650525.1 Arcobacteraceae bacterium | reverse complement strand
TTTGAGAGTAATGCAAATAAACCTAAGATATAAAAAAGTATAGATATCCCATAAGTTGCTTTTAATCGTGAGATCTTTTTTCTTTCAACTAGATACATAACAGTAGGCTCAAGTATAGAAATAGCAGAAGTGATCGAAGCGAAAGCAAGAGCGATAAAAAATGCGATAGCTAAAAGATTTCCGATACTTCCCATTTGATAAAAGATAGCAGGAAGAGTGATAAATACAAGTCCTGGACCTTTACTTGGTTCTTGTCCAGCAGAATAGATCACTGCAAAAATAATAATCCCTGCAATAATAGCGATCAAAGTATCTAAAGTCACAACAGTTATAGAAGCTTTTACGATATTTACATCTTTTCCTAAAGAAGCAGAATAAACCATAATTGTTGCCATTCCGACTGATAGAGTAAAAAAAGCATGTCCAACGGCTAAAATAATAGAGCTTGTATTAAATTTTTCAAAATTAGGATAAAACATAAATTCTATAGCTTGGCCAAAACCATCTAAAGTCATACTATAAAAAAACATGCCTAATAAGATGAGCAAAAGAGCTGGCATCAAAATATTGTTTAAACGCTCGATCCCTTTTTTGATCCCCTTAGAGATAGTATACGCAATAAGTAAAAAAGCTACTGTATAGTAAAAAACCTGTGACGAAATATCCTCTTTTAATAACCCTAAGAAAACAGTCTCTGCTTCAGTTACACTTGTTGGTAACGAAGTAGCCGCTATCACAATATAGTTCAAGATCCATCCAACAACAACAGCGTAAAAAGAGAGAATGATAACACCAGTTAAAAAGGTAAATCCAGTATATTTCCAATATTTTTTCCCTTTGGGAGAGAGTGTTTCGATTGTTGTAACAGAGTCTTTATTCTCACTACTTCCTAAAACAACTTCGGCTATAAATATTGACATACCGATAAAAAGAACAGTCAGTAAATACACGAGTACAAATACACCACCACCATTTTCACCAGTGATATATGGAAATTTCCAAATATTTCCAAGTCCTACGGCACTTCCTGCTGCTGCTAGAATAAATCCAATTCTAGAAAATCTATTTGTTTTCATTTTCTTCTCTTATCATTTGTTTCTCTTTTTCAGTGATATCTCGAACACACCGTACTCTTCCATTTTCAAATTCTTTTACTACATTTCTATTGGTTCCATCTTCAAAATCTTTAACTTCCGAATATTCCCATATTTTTAGATCATCTATAGATGTATCACTTGACCAGTAAAATATACCACCAAAGCCATTGTAAATAAAGTCTTTATTTTCATAGAGTTCATCTAACTCTTCAATAGTTGGCAATCGAAAGTCATCATAACTTCCCTTTTCAAAATCTTTACAGTAGGCAACTGCTGTTTTCCAATTTACAGGAGTATTTGTAGCTTCTTTTGTATCCTCCCACATAAGATCATTTATTGTTTCTGTATAGACTCTCACATCTTTATGTATCATTTTCAGTCTATACTTGAGTGTTTCAATACCATCTGCTTGCAGATCTTTATTGATATTTGTTCTAGCCTCACCATCTTCTAGTTTAAAATTCTTTCTTTGATCAGCATCCACAGTGATCACTCTATTTGAATCATTAAGCTCTTTGATGAATGTACCATCTATATAGAGTTCAGCATCATCGCCTACTAAAAATAATTGAGTAGTTTTTTTTGTAAATTTCAAATTAAAAGTTGGAATTGTATGTGTGTTTGCTTGTATCTTGGTATCAATATCTTTTGTGTAGTATTTTTTATCAACAATTGCTTTTAGTCGTATTGATTTATTTGGGATAACTTCATATTGTTTAATAGGAGTTTTTCCTATGTCTTTACCATCTAAAAATATGGTTGTATCTTCTGCATTTGAGATAATATTTATAAATGCTCTATTTTCATTTGAGAAGAGTGTTGTAATAAATAAAACAAATACTAAAAGAGCTTTCTTCATTTTTTTCCTTTTATGTGAACCATATCAGTAAAATTGTACCAAAAAGTATCCTATATATACCAAAAGCTACAAAAGTGAACTTTTCTAAAAATTTTAAAAATAGTTTTATAGTGATATATGCCACAATAAAAGCAGTCACAAACCCAATTGCTAAAACAATAAAATTAGCACCAACAAAGTCTTGATAATTTTTTAACACATCATAACCAGTGGTTGCACACATCACAGGAAAAGCCAATAAAAAACTAAACTCAGCTGCTGCTTTTCTATTGAGTTTTACAAGCATACCACCGATGATAGTACTACCAGCTCGACTAGTCCCTGGAATCAAAGCAAATATTTGGGCAAGTCCGATATATAAAGACTGTTTATAAGTGATCTTCTCTACATCATCTATA
>JBASAI010000353.1:0-2837 GCA_049650525.1 Arcobacteraceae bacterium | reverse complement strand
GCATCACTTACTACTTATATTAATTATGAATATAAATATAATGAAGTTGTAAAAGTGATCAATAAAAGTGCAAATGAAAACTACTCGAAAATAGTAGCACAAACAGAGACATTGATTTCTAATGGAGAATATTCTTTATCGTCGATACAAAAAAATGAAATTTTTCTAAACTATCTTGAAAATCAAGATGATAAGAAAAACGCTATATCATTGTTTTTGAATAGTATCAATAATAATAAAAACTTTTTTCAATTACGATACATAGATCAAAATGGTCAAGAGATCATACGAGTAAATAGAAATACAAAACAAGATAAAGTGTATGTTACAGACGAAGAAGATTTGCAAAATAAAGCAGATAGATATTATTTTAAAGAAACAATAATAAATAGTAATAAACTTTTTTGGTATTCAAAGTTTGATTTAAATATGGAAAATCACGCAATAGAAAAACCATATAAACCCACATTTAGAATTTCTAAAAACATCTATCATAAAGGTGATTTTCATGGTATGTTGATTGTAAATATCGATATGAGTAAACTTAGTAAATTTATCAAAACTTTTGCAAATTTTGAAATATCTATAATTGATAAAGATGGTAACTATTTACTAAGTTCGGATGATACAAAAGAGTGGAGTAGATATCTAGATAAACCATATAATTTTAAACTTGACAATCCAGATATCATCTCAAATCACAAAGAAGAGTATTTTCATATCCACTCAATGAAAAATATTTTTCAAAATATAGATGAATTAAGTATCATCCTTAATGTAAATAACCAATTTATAGAACAGCTTTCTAACGAAAATACTGTATATCTTTATTCGATTGCTTTTATCATTTTTATTGCTTCAATTATTATTGGATTACTTATCTCAATTCCTACTTCAAAACTATATATGGATTATAATAAAGTGTATCAAAAAAATCTTAGATATCTAGATACTATTGATAAATATGTTCTTACAATGGATGTAGATACAGACCAAAAAATTGTCCATATTAGTAAAGCTTTATGTGATCTTAGTGGCTATAAAAAAGAAGAAATTATAGGGAAAACACCTGCAATATTTAAAAGTGGAGAGATAGAAGACCCAATTGATAAAGAGATATGGACTAAAATAAATAATGGATTTATCTGGAATGGGGATTTTCACAATATTACAAAAAATAAAGAATATTTTTGGATACATTCAACAATACTTCCAAATTATGATGCAACAAATAATATCTCAAGCTATACAGCTATTTCAGAAGATATTACGGATAAAAAAATTATAGAAAAACTTTCTCGTACAGACAGACTTACTCAAATCTGTAATAGAATGGTAATAGATGAAGTTTTAGAAAGAGAATTTAACCGCTTTCTTAGAAATAAAACCATATTTTCTGTAATATTAATAGATATTGATAAGTTTAAATTGGTCAATGATAATTATGGTCATCTCATTGGAGATCAGGTCCTTGTAGACTTCTCAAATATACTTAAAGAGCATTCTAGAAAAACAGATATTGTTGGACGATGGGGTGGTGAAGAGTTTATGATGATTTGTATTGATACAGAGATCGATGGAGCTTTTCAAGTAGCTGAAAAAATAAGAAAAGTTACAGAAAATTATAATTTTGAAGTAGCAAAGAAATGTACAATAAGTTTAGGTATTTCTCAAATCCAAGATAATGATAATATCAATTCACTTCTAAAACGAGTTGATGAAAATCTTTATAAAGCAAAAGATACGGGACGAAATAAAAGCATATCTGATAAGTAAATATTATAATATAAATTACTCTTAAGAATATTTAAGAATACTTCATTATAATTCAAATATTACATAACAAAGGAAAACAATGAAAAAGTTATTAACAGCTCTAGCAGCAACAGCAGTTCTCAGTAGTGCATTATTGGCATCACCAACGCCAACTTCACCTGATAAACAAACAAAATGGGCTTTATATGTAGATGCTAAAGAAGCAAATACAATGAAAAATGCCAATCCAGATAATGTTTTATTTATCGATGTTCGAGATCCAATAGAGTTAATGTTTGTAGGTTTTACAGATGTAGTTGACTACAATATTCCGTTTATGACTGTAAATAAAAATAAATGGCACAATAAAAAACCTGTATTTAAACTAGAGGTAAACAAATATTTTGAACAAGATATAGAAAAAGCACTCAAATTAAAAGGGATGTCAAAAGACACACCAATCGTTCTTATGTGTAGAAGTGGTGGAACAAGAGGAGCACCTGCTGTAAAATTACTAGAGGGTCATGGATATTCAAAAGTATATGTTGTAACAGATGGGTTTGAAGGTTCTACAACAAAAAGTGGAGATAAAAAAGGTTTTCGATTAGAAAATGGATGGAAAAATGCAGGATTACCTTGGAGTACAAAACTCAATAAAGACAAAATGTATTTTACAAACTTTCAACACTAAACAATAATTTTATAAAAATTTCCATGATATTTTTATCATGGAAATCAATCTCATCTAAGAGAATTTCTCAAATATTTTTTCATTTTTATCTCAAATTTGTCTATCATCTGAAAAAGAACTAAGGAATATAACAATTTTATAAGTTATAATACGGAAAATATATAAATCAAGATTACTATATAAAGGATATATTAAATGATTCAAAAAAAAGTTACTCTATTATTGATTATGATATGCCTATCTACATCAAGCTTTGCAGCAAATTATGTCTCAGATGAGCTATTTACATACACTCATAATGGACCTGGTACACAGTATAAAATTAGAGGTCTAGTACATGCAGGTGATAAACTACATGTACTAAGTGTAGATAAAGCTAAAGGCTATACAC
>JBASAI010000352.1:0-4300 GCA_049650525.1 Arcobacteraceae bacterium | reverse complement strand
GTAATGGCACTTGTTGGAGGACAAATTAAAGAATATTATGTTAAATCTGGAGAAAAAGTTAAAAAAGGTCAAAAAATTGCTTTGATTCAATCAATTACAGTTTCAAAAATGACTTCAGAGTTTATCTCTTTACAAAAACAATATAATAGTCTAAATCAAAACTTTAGCGCTAGTCAAGTTTTACATAAAAAAGGAGTCGTATCATTACAAAATCTAAATGTGGCAAGTATACAGAGAAATGAGATGTTATCTAAATTAGAAACATTACATTCTCAATTGCAAACATTAGGAATAGACACCAATAATTTAAAGAATACATCTGCAAATTATATTTTATATGCACATAGTGATGGTACGATATCTTCTCTATTACAACCTTTACAAAGTGTTGTAAGTGATGAATCTCCTATTATTTCAATAATAAAAGATAAATCTTATCATGCAAAATCTTATTTACCTTTGGAGTATTCAGATTTGGTGAAGGTAGGACAAAAAATAGTTATAAATTATAAAAATAAAGACATTGTTACATATATAACACAAATATTACCAGAATTAGATGAAAAAACACAACGTATTATTTTACTTTCTAGTATTGAGGATGAGATAAGAAAACTTTATATAAATTCATATGTATCTTCAAAACTTTATTTTGATACGGACACACAATATTTAGCTGTTAAAAAATCTGCCTTAGCTTTTTTTAATAATGAATGGGTAGTTTTTATTCCAAAAATCGAAGATGAAGTAGTTTCTACAAAGAGAAAAAAAGATCATGATGGCCTTGATGATGAAAGTCTTGTAACGAAAGACCATGATGATGAAAAAGATGACCATACTGAGGCAGGTCATGAAAAGAAAGGTCATGCAAAGAAAGACCATGATGACGACCATGAAAGTGATGATCATGAAGAAGACAATAAAAATGATGATCATGAAAAAATGGAAGCACAATATAAAGAAAGAGCAATTAAAATTATTACAGAAGATAATAACTATGTTGCAGTAAAAGGTCTGGAAATAGGAGAAGAGTATGTAAGTGATAAATCTTTTTATGTTAAGTCTTTAATATTAAAGTCATCTATGGGTGATGGACATGGGCATTAGGAAGTTATTATGTTAGATAAACTTATTGATCTGTCGTTACGATATAAACTTTTAGTTATAGCTCTTTTTATTGCAATTACTGTTTTTGGTTTCAAATCGTATAAAGAGATACCAGTAGATGCTTTTCCTGATATTACACCTAAACAAGTTGTAATATATACAGAAAGTCCTGGTAATTCAGCTGAAGACATAGAAAAATTATTAACTTATCCTATAGAATCCGCTATGGCTGGAATGGCTGGTGTAAAAATGATTATGTCAAACTCTATTTTTGGTCTTTCATATGTATCTATTTATTTTGAAGATGATATGGATATATATTTTTTAAGACAATTAGTAAATGAAAGGTTAAATACAGTTGATATTCCAAACGGTTGGGGCAAACCTACCCTTGGACCAAATACAACAGGTTTAGGTCAAGTTTTTTGGTATCAAGTTTATGATACTACAAATAAATACTCTCTACAAGATATAAGAGAAATGCAAGAGTATGTAATAAGCCCTTTATTTAAGAGTGTAAAAGGAGTAGAAGAAGTTATTGGTTGGGGTGGAAATGAAAAACAATATAATGTTTTAATTGATACAAAAAAATTGCAAGATATTGATATTACTTATGATGATATAGTTCAAGCACTTCAAAAAAGTAATCAAGCTGCAGGTGGGCAATATTTAGAATTTAATAGAGAACAGTTTTTAATTCGTGGAGCGGGGTTGTATAAAAGCTTAGATGATATTAAAAATACAGTGATTAAATCAGGAAAGGGACAATCTGTAACTATTGGAGATGTAGCAAGTGTTGAGATTGGTTCTATTCCTCGTTTTGGTGCAATTACAATAGACGGAAGTGAATCTGTTATTGGAATGGTGTTACAACGTACTCAAACAAATGCGGCTCAGGTTGTTAAATCTATTAAAGAAAAAATGGATACTGTTAATTCTGCCTTACCAAAAGGTGTTGAGATTCGTATTATTTATGATCGTACTGAAATAACACATAAGGCTGTTTCGACTATGACATCGGCACTTACAAGTGGTGTTATTTTAGTTTCTATTGTTTTATTCTTATTTTTATTTGAATTACGGTCTGCTTTTATTGTAATTTTATCATTACCTTTATCTTTACTTATTGCTTTTTTATTGATGGATTATTTTGGATTAAGTGCCAATCTTATGAGTTTAAGTGGATTAGCTATTGCTGTTGGTATGATTGTTGATGGGACCATCGTTATCGTTGAAAATTGTTTTAGGAAGTTACACGATCATCCTGAGTTATCTAAAGTTGAAGTTGTTGCATCTGCTACAAAAGAAGTAGCAGCACCTGTGACTTTTGCTATTTTGGTTATAGCAGCTGTATTTATACCGTTATTAAGTTTAGAAGGTCTTGCAGGAAAACTGTACTCCCCAATGGCTCTAAATATTGTATTTGTTATGTTGGGTTCTTTATTTGTTGCTTTATTATTGGTTCCTGTTTTAATTGTTTTATTATTAAAAAGAACAAAATCATCAGATAATTTTGTCATGAAAAAAATCAAAATTTTGTATACACCTATTTTAGTTTTTGCAATTGAGAATGCTAAAAAATTAGTTCTTTTTATTTCTATTTTATTTATTGCTTCAATTTTTGCATTGAGTCAACAAGGAAGAGAATTTATGCCAAACTTAAATGAAGAATCAATCATGTATAGAGTTGTTGCAATTCCAGGAGCAAGTTTAACACATGCTACGCAAACGGCAAAAGAGATTGAAAAATATATTTTAAAGAATTATCCTAATGATGTAACTTCGGTTTTATCTATGATAGGAAGAAGTGAAAAAGGGGAAACTGCTCAAGCAAATTATATGGAAGTTTTATTAACCTTAAATCCTGATATTGAAAATCTTCCTATGTTAACAAAACAAATGAATAAAAAACTATCTAAAGAGTTCGAATATGTCCAATTTGTACCAACTCAACCCATTGCAATGAGAGTTGAAGAACTATTAGCTGGTGTGAAAGCTGAATTAGCTTTAAAAATATATGGAGATGATCAGAAGGTTCTTAATCAAATTGCACAAGATATCCAAAAAAGTATTTCAGATGTTAAAGGATTAGAACAATTACAATTGGAATCTCAACTTGGACAATCTCAAATTAAAATTGAGCCTAATTATATAGCTTTAGCACGGTATGGAATTAGTGTAGATGAAGTGATGCAAGTTATAAGAAATGGTATCGGAGAAGAACCTGTTAGTGAAAAAATTGAAGGGATAAAGCGTTTTGGTATTGTTCCTAAAATAAAAGATGCAAAAAAAGATATTGATAGCTTAAAAAAAGTTACTCTTCGTTCAAGTTCTGGTATGTTAGTTACCCTTGACCAAATTAGTAATATAAGTATAGTTCAAGGTGCTGCGTTTATTAAAAGAGAGAATTTGAGTAGATATATGGTTGTATCTATGGAAATCGAAAATAGAGATATAGCATCTTTTGTTAAAGAAGCTGACCAGATTATTACATCAAAAGTCAATATTCCAAGTGGCTATTATATTAATTGGGCAGGGAGTTTTAAAGATATGGAAGAAGCTACAAATAAATTGATGGTTATCATTCCTGTTGCTATATTAATGGTTATTTTACTTCTTTATACTGCATTTAATTCAATTTCAAAAGCAGCTCTAATATTAATGAATGTTCCATTTGGATTAATAGGTGCAATTATCGCATTAATTATAAGTGGTGTTTACTTATCTGTATCTGCAATTATTGGGTTTATTGCAATTTTTGCAATTGCAGTTTTAAATGGAATAGTATTGGTGAGTTTTATTGATGAATTACGTGAAAAATTTCCTCATGTAGATTTAAAGATATTACTTAAGGATGCTACATTATTAAGACTTCGACCGGTATTAATGACAGCTTTTACAACATTATTTGGTATTTTGCCACTATTGTATGTAACAGGTGTGGGGAGTGAAGTTCAGTATCCATTGGCAGTTGTTGTTACAGGTGGAGTTATTAGTTCAACAATCTTAACTCTATTAATTTTACCATCAACCTATTATTTATTTTATAAAAATAATCATTGCACCGAAAAAGAAAAAATACCAAGAAGTACAATCCAAAATTCGTAAATAGTCGATTGAAAAGTCAATAAATAATTTAAAGGAAACAAAAATGAAAAAATTAAACAAAATCTTACTAATGATAATAGCACTA
>JBASAI010000351.1:0-4578 GCA_049650525.1 Arcobacteraceae bacterium | reverse complement strand
GTGTATAGTGTATTAGAAATATAAATATAAAAGGTTTAAATATATGAATAATTACATCCCAACACCTAGTAAATTCGATCCAGATGCAAATGGTCATTTTGGTATTTATGGGGGACGATATGTCCCTGAAACGCTAATGCCGATACTATTAGATTTAGAAAAAAGCTATAAAAAGTATAGATTTGATAAAGATTTTTGGGCAGAGGTAAATGAACTTTTAAAAGAGTATGTTGGTCGACCGAATCCTTTGTATTTGGCCAAAAATATTAGTGAAGAGATCGGATGTAAAGTATATTTAAAAAGAGAAGATTTAAATCATACAGGTGCTCACAAGATCAATAATGTAATTGCACAAGGACTGTTAGCAAAAAGACTTGGAAAAACAAAAGTAATAGCAGAAACAGGAGCTGGTCAACATGGTGTTGCAACTGCAACAATTGCTGCACTTATGGGACTTGAATGTACTGTTTTTATGGGTGCAAAAGATGTGGCTCGTCAAGAACTTAATGTATTTCGTATGAAACTATTGGGTGCTAAAGTAATAGCAGTTGAAAGTGGTAGTAGATCTTTAAAAGATGCTATGAATGATGCAATTCGATATTGGGTAACAAATGCTCGAGATACTTTTTATATCATCGGAACTGTTGCAGGTCCTCATCCTTATCCTATGATGGTGAGAGATTTTCAAGCTATTATCGGATGGGAAACAAGACAACAAATCTTAGAAAAAGAAAATAGACTTCCAGACAAAGTGATCGCCTGTATAGGAGGTGGATCAAATGCAATAGGGATGTTTTCTCACTTTTTAGAAGATGATGAAGTTGAATGTATCGGGATCGAAGCAGGGGGTCATGGTATTGAGACTGATATGCACGGCTGTAGTTTAAAAAAAGGCTCTCCTGGTGTTTTACATGGGCAGTGTTCTTATCTCTTGCAAGATGAAGATGGACAAGTTCAAGAAGCACATTCTATCTCTGCTGGACTTGACTATCCTGGAATTGGACCTGAGCATAGTTTTCACAATGATTTAGGAACAGTTACTTATGATAATATAACTGATGATGAAGCGATGGACGCTTTTGTTTGGTTAAGTCAAAAAGAGGGTATTATCCCTGCATTTGAATCAAGTCATGCTATTGCATATTTGAAAAAAGCACAAGATGAATTAAAAGGTAAAATTGTAGTTATAAACTTATCGGGTCGTGGTGATAAAGATATGGTTCAAGCGCAGAGTTTATTGAATTTAGATTAAAAGGCTCAAAATGAATTTTTTTAGAAAACACTCGGGTAAAATAGCCACTTTCATAGTAGTTCTTTTTTTCTCTTATTTGACATACAATCTTTATCATGCTCCTGTTGATGGTTTTGATAATAAATTTGAACATCTGATGCGTGAATATGGATATATTATCTTATTTGCTTGGAGTATTTTAGAAGGGGAGATGGGTCTTATCATGGCTGGTTTACTTTCTCATACAGGGGATATGTTGCTTCCTATTGCGATTTTTGTTGCTGGACTTGGTGGATTTGTGGGAGATCAAATATATTTTTATATCGGAAGATATAACAAATCATATGTCTTTCGTAAATTTAAAGGTCAAAGAAGAAAATTCGCATTGGCACATGTATTACTCAAAAAACATGGATGGCCTATTATTTTTATACAACGATATATGTATGGAATGAGAACGGTGATTCCTGTTTCTATAGGGTTGACACGATACGATGCAAAAATATTTGCAATTATCAATCTCCTTAGTGCATGGTTATGGGCTTCTCTTACTATTATACCAGTTTGGTATTTTGGTGATCATATCTTAAAAATATTAGGTTTTATAAAAGATCATTGGTATTATGTGATACCATTTATAATAATAATTGCAGGAAGTATTATATACTATTTTCAAAAAGCGACACAAAAAAAAGATAAAAAAGATAAAAGGAAAAGAAATGAATTTAAATCTAACAACTAAAAAGATCAAAACAGATTGTGAGATTGTTCTTATAAAAAATAAGAAAATCAAAGAGAATAAAGAGATTTTAGAATCTTTAAATTTTAAGGGTAATGATGAAGAGTGTATCTTACTTCCTGAACTTAAAAAATTGTATGTAGGGTGTGAGCAAAGTGATCACGATAGTATCAGAATTGCAGTAGCTACTGCTGTAAAAAAACTCAACACTACAAATTTCAAATCTGCATATATAAAAGTAAAAAAGAATTTAAGCTCGTATGTGGATGGATTTGAACTTGGAAACTATACATTTACTCACTATAAATCAAAAAATGATGAAACAGTAGAAAAAAATATCTATATAGAAGTAGAAGAAATTGACAAAGATATTCAAAAAGAGTTTGAAGAGTCGGTTGCGATTTGTAACTCTGTAAATATGGTACGAGATTTTGTAAATACAACTCCAGAAGATTTCTATCCAGAAACTATGGCAAAAAATGCGTTAAATATCGCAAAAGAAAACTCACTTGAATGTAAAATTTTAGATGAAGATTATCTTGAAGAAAAGCATATGGGATCGATGCTAGCTGTTGGACGAGCAAGTCGGCATAGATCAAAACTTATCCATATGACATATAAACCATCTGGAAAAGTAAAAGCGAAAAAGAAGATGGTTTTAGTAGGAAAAGGTCTTACTTATGATAGTGGTGGATTGAGTTTAAAACCTAGTGACTTTATGGTAAGTATGAAAAGCGATAAAAGTGGTGGGTGTGCTGTTTTAGGTATTATGAATACTATTTCTGCTTTAAATTTACCGATTGAAGTTCATGGAATTATTGGGGCTGTAGAAAATATGATCGGTGGAGATGCTTATAAACCTGATGATGTTTTGTACGCTAAAAACGGTAAAACTATAGAGGTGAGAAATACAGATGCTGAGGGTAGACTTGTGCTTGCTGATTGTTTATGTTATGCACAAGATGAGATTGAAAATATTGATTATATTTTTGATTTTGCTACATTAACAGGTGCTTGTGTAGTGGGTGTTGGTGAGTATACAAGTGGTATCATGGGAAATAATACAGCTCTAAATAATCAAGTAGTAAAAAGTGCTTTAGATTGTGGAGAATTGGCTGCAACTTTACCTTTTAATAGATATTTGAAAAAAACACTTAAAAGTGAGATTGCAGATATCTCAAATATCTCTAGTACACGATATGGTGGTGCTATTACAGCTGGTATGTTCTTGGATAATTTTATCGAGGAAGAAAATAAAGAAAAATGGGTACATATAGATATAGCTGGTCCTGCCTTTGTAGAAAGTGCATGGGGATACAATCCACATGGTGCCTCAGGAGCTGGTGTACGGCTTGCTTTGGAGTTTATGAAAAACTTATAATTTTTCTTATCTAGGATAATTAGTTCTTTTTGTAATTATGGTGTAATCGATAAATGGATATACTATAATATAAAATTATAAAAGGAACTTTTATGAATAAAAAAACAAAAATATTAGCAACAGTTGGACCAGCAAGTGACACAGTAGCAGTGATCGAAAGCCTGATTTTAGCTGGGGCAAATATGTTCAGACTAAACTTTTCTCATGGTACCCACGAATACCATAGTAATACACTTAAAAATATCAGAATAGCTATGAAAAATCTTGATACAACAGTAGGAATTCTGCAGGATATTTCAGGACCAAAGGTGCGAATAGGGGACTTGAAAGAGCCTTTTGAACTCTTTAGAGATGATGAGATTCGCTTTATAAAAAAAGAGATTGTTGGATATAAAGAGAGTGATAAAAAATATGTTGTTTCTATTAACTATCCAGAGTTACTTGATAAAGTAAAAGAGGGTGAATTTATCTATTTATATGATGGAATTATCCGAGCTAAAGTTATCAAAACTGGAAAAGAGATAGTAGCAAGAGTTGAAAATCATGGAAAACTAAGCTCTAAAAAAGGGATCAATTTCCCAAATACAAAAATCGATATCAATGTTATCACAAAAAAAGATGAAAAAGATATCAAATGGGGTGTTAAAAATAAAGTAGATTATTTTGCTATCTCATTTGTACAAAATAAACATGATATGATAAAAGCAAAGTCTTTGTTAGATGGATATCCCGGAAAACTTATATCAAAAATTGAGAAGTTTGATGCGGTTGAAAATATTGATGAGATTATCGAACATTCTGATGGAATTATGGTTGCAAGAGGTGATTTAGGTATTGAAGTACCATATTATGATGTGCCTACTATTCAAAAAAAACTGATCAAAAAAGCAAACCTAGCTTCTAAGCCTGTTATTACAGCTACCCAAATGCTACTTTCTATGACAAATAACGAACGAGCAACACGAGCTGAAATTTCTGATGTGGCAAATGCTGTTCTTGATGGTACAGATGCAGTTATGTTAAGTGAAGAGAGTGCTATTGGAGAAGATCCTAGAAATGTTGTAGAGACTATGAGTAATATCATCAAAAGTACTGAAGAGATCTATGATTATGTAAAACAATATGACATGAGTTATTTAGATAATTTTGATGTTATTCAAGCAACAGCTACACGACTTGCTGATGATATCGATGCAAAAGGTATCCTAGCATTGACAAGTTCTGGAC
>JBASAI010000350.1:0-2381 GCA_049650525.1 Arcobacteraceae bacterium | reverse complement strand
GAAGTAAAAGATGTAGAAAATTTAGCGAAAGTATTTGAAAATATTATTCATAACTGGTAGTAAAATCTACGAGTTATGAGAGAGAGTCTATCGCTTCTTGTACTTTGAGAGCCTGATGGTGTTCTTTTACATCATGTGTTCTCACAAGTGTCGCACCTCGTCTTACACTATCAAGATGAATAGCAAGTGTTCCACTTAATCTCTCTTGTGTTTGAGATGGAGTGATTTTATCGATCATCGATTTTCTACTGGCAGCTATAAGAAGTTCACAATTTAAATCTAAAAAAGAATCCATATTTTTCAATAGTATAAGATTGTGTTCTAGTGTTTTCCCAAACCCGATCCCTACATCTAAAATAATATTTTGTATTCCGAATCTTTTCGCTTTTTCTATTCTCTCTTCAAAAAACTGATGCACTTCAGAAACTACATCTGCATAGTGTGGATTTTTTTGCATCGTTTGCGGTTTACCTTGCATATGCATGATGATGATTTTTGCGTTATATTTTGCAGTGAGTTTTGCAACTTCGTCATTTTGTAAACCTGTGATATCATTGACAATCGTAAAACCAGATTGAAGAGCATACTCGATCACTTTTGGAGTGTAGCTATCGATACTAAACGCTACTTTTTTAAAAAGTTTTTCTTTTTTTATAATATCACAAATAGATTTAATACGAGTAAGCTCTTCTGATTCTGGTATTTCAAGGCTTCCAGGTTTGGTTGAAACGCCACCGATATCGATGATATGAGCACCATCATCGATCATCGAAGTTATTTTAGAAATAGCATCTTTACCTGTAAAACGACTTTTAGTATAAAAACTATCATCATTTGCATTGATGATCCCCATGATTTTTGTAGAGGTTAAAGAGTAAGGAACCATCTACTATCGTTTTACCATGATATTTAAAAGTAGGGTTGTCAGGACATTTAATGGTCGTGAGTTAAGCTCCAAAAGTTTCATCGCAGTGCTAAAACTATGAAGTTCTTTTTGTGATAATTTCATATTATTTTTATTTATAGAGTACAAAATAGATTCTACTACAGTTTTAGCTTCTTGTTTTGATATTCTCTGATGCTCTTTGAGATAGCCATAGATATCTTTGAGTTCTAGTTTTTGTACATTTAATGCAAACTCTTCAACTACTTTTTGCGTTTTATTGTATTTCATTTGTACTCGTGAAAGAATAGTTGGTAAAATCGCATTTTTTGAAAGCGTGATGATGATAAAGATGATATTTTTTGGTGGTTCTTCTAAAACTTTTAAAAGAGAATTTTGTGCTTCTATACGAAAACTATCTCCACATAAAAAAATATATTTTGTTTCATTATCAGCTATATAGGCTTCTTTGATAGCTTTTTGTGCTTGAAGAAGTTGAAATTCAGTTTTCCCCTCTTCTTCATTTTTGATGATTCGAATAGAGTGTTTTGGTAAAGTTGATGTAATTTCTTCTAACGATTTTTCTATATCATTGACGATAAATAAAGTTGATGTTTGTATCATAGAGTTTCTTTTTTATTTCTCGATATCAATTTGTGCAAAAAGTACAGCTTCAAGTGTTTTATTAAAAAGTCTATACATATTTAAAAGTCTTATATCTAAAGCAGGATCATTACTATCAAGATAAAAACTATTTGAAAGCTCCTCATCCATAAGCCAAAGAAGTGGTTGTTTTGACATCTTTGCAAGATTTGCTCTCATACTTTGACTTTTTCCTATATACCAAAAAAAGTATCCATTTGGAAAAGAATTTTGTAGCATATCATTTATGAGTTGTATATCATTTTCTGTTCTTATTGCATCTATATTGGTATTGAATGAATCAAATGAATAAAAAGGCAAATAGGGGCGTCCTGAGTTTTTTTTGTTTATATTTGTTAAAATATATTGTTTAAACCATTCATGTTCATTATCTGTAATAATAAGAACTGATTTATTTTTATCAATTATATTTGAAACAGATTTTGTGATTAACGGTACCCAGTCAAATTTACGCTCTTCTAACCAAGGACCTAAAAGGGTGTCGTTTCTAATTGTTTCAATTGTCCAGTTGATAAATTCTTGTGCCAATAGTACCCCTTATTTATCCAATTGATATGCGTCATGCAGTGAACGAACAGCAAGCTCTGAATATTTTTCATCAATGATCATTGAGATTTTGATCTCACTTGTACTTATGATATTGATATTGATATTATCTTTTGCCATTGCTGTAAAAGCTTTTGAAGCTACTCCTGTATGTGATTTCATCCCTACACCTACAATAGAAACTTTACAAATAGCATCATTGTAATCAATTTTATTTGTATCATCTTTAAAAGGTAACATCACTTTTTTTGTTTTTTCAATATCTGTTGTAGGAACTGTAAAGTCTAAG
>JBASAI010000349.1:0-1799 GCA_049650525.1 Arcobacteraceae bacterium | reverse complement strand
ATCTCACCATGAAACTCTACTCCATGAAGTGCAAAAGCGATCATCAAAGAGATAAAAGGTGGGAATTTAAGAATCTTTAGTAAAATATGACTCGGTTTCACTTTGATATGGCTATTTCCAGAATATACAGCCACAACAAATGCCCCATAAGTACTCAAGAGTAAAAATGTACCCAATTGATCATAAATCATCACATAAGGTAAAGATTGTGTTCCATAATAGTGTGAAACTAAAGGAATCCCTACAAAAGAAGTGTTTCCTAAAACACCAACTAAAAGTAAGGCTCCTGTGGTATTTCTATTCCATTGAAAGATTTTTGATAATAATAATATTGTAAGGGCACCAAAAAAAGTAACCACCCAAGGGATCAGTATTGGAACAATCACCTCATTTGAAAACTCTATTTTAGGAACTTCAAGTAAAACAATAGCAGGGAGAGAAACATAGATAACAAAGAGGTTTAATACATCTGCTGTTTGTTTTGGAAAGAGTTGCGTTTTTTTAAATATATACCCAACTAACATTAAAAATAAGATGAATATAAATGTACCCATTTATTTTTTCCCAGTTAAAAGAAAAATAGGGAAATCACCATGTGGCTTACTAGCTACACTAATGGTTTCTATTTTTAGATCTCTAAATCCCACTTTTTTTGCAATACCTAAAAACTCATCTTTATCAAATCCAAAGTGATGTACACCCGTATCATCTGTATGAAAGTCCCCAGCTTCTGTTTCTAAATCTGCTAGTGCAATGGTGCCATTTTCATTTAAAAGAGTGTAGAATTTTTGAAGTAATGCTTCTGTATCTTTGAGATGATGAATAGTCATTGAAGATATGATACCATCAATATCTTGAAGTGTTTGAGATGACTTTTCATCCATAATATCAAGCTTTAAAACTTCCAAGTCACAAGGGAATGTAGAAACTTTTCCTTGTAGTACCTCATTCATCGCTGTTGACATATCTACAGCTGTTATTTTTTGAACATAAGGAGCGATCTCTTGTGCTAAGAGACCTGTTCCTGATCCAAAATCTATGATATGCATCTGTTTTGTATATGAAATGTTTTTTAAAATACCATCTGCAATATTTTGAACATTTGAAACTCGTTTTGAATTTTCTTCATAATCTCTTGCTTTATGTGCAAAATAATCTTTTTTATCACTCATTTTTACTCACTTATATAGTATTGATTTAGAGTAACAATCATAACAAAAAGAAAATATATTTACTATAAAATCCCCTCTTTAAAAGCAAGTAATATTTTTTTTATAACCAAAAGTCCCTCTCTTATATCTGCAGGACTTGAATGTGTAAAATTAAATCGTATTTGATTTTTTATCAAGTCATCATTATAAAATTCGATTCCTGGTACAAAAACAACATCATTTTTCAAACATTCTACAACAAATTTTGAAGTATCCACATCTTCCAAAGTCCCATAGATAAACATCCCACCTTTGGGCTCCACATATTTAAAACTTGGAAGATACATCTCCAGATATTTTTTAAATACAAGCATTTTTGATTTATACTCTTCTCGTAAATTATTTAAATGTTCTTGATACTGTTGCATATTATTTAAATAATCATTCAAAATATACTGAGAGATCCCATTTGTATGCAAATCCATCGCTTCTTTATATGGAATAAGTGGATTTAAAAGGGATTCATCTGCTCGTATCCACCCTATTCTCAAACTAGGTGCTAAAGTTTTTGAAAAACTTCCTAAGTGAAAACTATTTTTTGGTATATGTTTACTTATACTTGGATTTTTTTCTTCAAAATAAAGCTCA
>JBASAI010000348.1:0-1784 GCA_049650525.1 Arcobacteraceae bacterium | reverse complement strand
GTTTTATTCACTCGATGTCAGCAGTGGTGTAGAACTTAAAAAGGGTGTTAAAGACAAACAAAAAATCAAAAACTTCATAGATAAAGCCAATGAACTATCTCAATAAACTTATAAGTTCTCTTAATAACTCCCCCTTAAGTATTAAACAATACAATGAAATTCTGCAAAAAAATGATACTTTTTTTGAAAGTATTGAGCTAGAAACAGAACTCTTACTCTCAAATGGTTTTCCACTTCATTTTACAGATGATTTTGTGATGTTAAAAACATCAACAAACCTCATCAAAGATCAGACATTTTGTATAGTAGATATTGAAACCACAGCTGGCAATGCAAAAGATGGACAGATCATCGAAATAGGAGCTGTAAAATATAAAAATGGTCAAGTCATAGAAAAATATGATAGCTTGGTAAACACAAGAGAGATACCATACAAAATACAAGAGCTCACAGGGATCACACCTGTGATGACACACCACGCCCCAAATCTTCGCACAGTACTAGAAGAGTTTAAATTCTTTTTAGAAGATGATGTGTTTGTAGCACATGCTATCGCTTTTGATTATAAATTTGTAAGTGATAGTTTTAAAAAATATGATCTAGGAGAGTTATGTAATCGGCGAATGTGTACGATAGACCTCTCTAAAAAGCTCATAGAGTGTGAAAGATATGGACTGAAGTATCTAAAGGAACATTTGTCTATCGATATAGAAAATCATCACAGAGCCTTTAGCGATGCTTTGAGTACGCAAAAGATACTTGAAATCTGTTTTGAAAAGTTACCTGAAAAGATTGTGACCACTGAAGATTTGATAAAATTTACAAAACAGTAGGTTTTGTAAATTTTGTTTTAGACAAAGATAAAATAAACCACAACCATAGAAGCCAAATATATGAGCCCAAGAAGTGCTAAAAGTGTGAGCCATTTTGGTTTTTCATACTCTTTTGATAGACTGTAATTTAAGTATGCGAATATAGGAGCAGAGATAAATGATGCAGTCATAGCAAAAGGTATCATTTTCCCTATAGAACTACTAAAAAATTGTATCACTAAAAATGCTATAACAGTTGTAAAAAGCATAGAGTATTGCAGTGCTTTATGTGAGAAAATTTTTGTAGTTTTATCTTTTAGTAAAGCTACGCTTTGTTGATTACATCTTGAGTAACCATCTACTGCAACTATTGTTGTACCATATATACAGATAAAAGCCACAAAAGTGATAAACCATCTTGTCCATTCCCCGATACTACTAGCGTACATATCGATAAATTGATTGATAAACTTTCCACCACTTAATGGCGTGATATCTTGTCCATATTGCACTAAAGCACCTAAAGACATAAACATTAAAGCTAAAATTATAGTGATAAGATAACTACTGTTAAAATCTATCATTCTTCTTTTTTTATATTCTGGATTGAGTTTATTTTTTTCAACGACCCAAATAGAAGCAGAAACACTCAACTCCATAGGAGAAGGCATCCAACCCATAAGTGCTATCAAAAAAGGAATTGCAGCTAAAGTAAATGGATCTGGTTCTATAAAATCTATTGGTTGTGGAGTAGCTTGTGTAAAGGCTAAAATCAAAGCTATAAGTGTCACTACTGTTAAAAAAAGCATAATGATTTTCGACACACTATCTAAGGCTTTGTATTGTTTATAGTAAAGTATGAGTAAATAACTCAGCAGTATAAAAATACTATAAAACTGCAATGATAACTCAAAAGGTATAAGCATCTTGAGTAATACAGCTCCAAGAAGTGTTCCACCTGCTACATTTACA
>JBASAI010000347.1:0-1628 GCA_049650525.1 Arcobacteraceae bacterium | reverse complement strand
GTACTATACGTGGTTCTTTTCCGACTCATCTTTTACCCTTTAAATTATCATTTATTTTATCAAATCATATTGTTATTTGGAATTAATATTTTAAAAATGTTGTTTGTTTTTCTTGGGGTATTATAGTACTGTTTCAAACTCTTTTAAAATAGTAGGAATATTTATCTGTAAGTCTACAACTTCTTTTGTAACATCTGCAATAGTAAAAAGCTCATCTAAGCTTAAAGTATCAGCTCTTACATAAGCGCTATTGATATGCACTACATTTGCCGTTTTTATAGAAAATCCTAGTTGTTTTAATACATAGTATTGAATAGAAGTATCATGAACATATATATCTTTCACACTTGATGAACTTTTCACTTCATAAATGCAAACGCCATCTTCCTCTATCTCTAAAACATCTACCATGACTAAAATACCATCAAAACAAAAAGTAGCTTCATAGATATATCTTATTCCTTCATCTATGTATTTTCTAGTTTGTTTTATCATCTCATCAAAGTTTGTAGTATAGGAAATTCCTTAACCATTTGGGAAAAGCTAGCAAGCTAAATCCCCTACTTCATTTCCAGTTTCAAATCTAGCCAATGCTGTTTCATCTGGTGGCGTTAGTACTTCTTTATTGTACTTTTTTAGCCAAAGTCCTTTTTGGCATTGGATGCCTTTTGTGTATAGGGATTTAGATAAGTTCATTTATCTATTCCGAAAATTGTTTATGATGTAACTCTTGTTTCATTATATCAACCCTAGTAACATTTTGATTGTGTTTCATATACTTATATAAAATATATTTTTCTATTTCATCCTCATGAGTAGAAATAAATATCTGTTTATCTTTAAAGTCATATCTTAATAATTCAACCAATGAAATCATATTTATATCATCCATACTTTGAACAGGATCATCAATCATAATACTATCAATGCTTGTTGCATAAACTCTATTAAAAGTTAATGTTAAAGCAATCACTATTCCTGCTAACTGACCAGAACTAGTTGTATTTATAATATCTTGATCTGATTGAAAATTTGCAACAAACCTTATGTTATTTAGTTTTTCACCATTGCCTTTTATTGTATCTTTTATGAAAACTCCTGATGTTTTACTACCCCTGATATTATGAAGAATCTTTCCACTATAAATATAAAATGGAATTTCAATATCTTTAATCATTTTTTTACGATGAGCTGAAATATTTTTAGTATAAATTGTCATTAAAGAATCGATATTTCCAAGTAACCCTTCTATATTTCCTAATTCTAATGAAATAGCTGATAGTCTTTTATACTTATCTTGATTAAATTTAAAATACATCATTTCAATATATTTTTCTTTATTTATAATATCTGATATAACCAAGTTCTTAATATCTTCTTCTTTATTTCCAAAATAAGTACTGTATGTACTTAATAAAGAAAATTCTTCTTCATTAATTAAAAATTCTTCAGAAAAAATAATTTTATTTTCTATTCTATTAATTATCTTCTTAGATATATCATCAAGCATTTCAGAAGTAACTTCAACAGATAAGTCTTTCATAATCAAGTCATCTATATTTATCTGATTAGTTAGTAAAAAGTTATAATATCTACCTATTAATTTTACTTTATCTTTATTATTTGAT
>JBASAI010000346.1:0-13890 GCA_049650525.1 Arcobacteraceae bacterium | reverse complement strand
ATCATATGCTTGTGTATTTTCTAATAAATTTAAGAAGAACACCGTTTTTGACGATTTCATTCCACCATAAGCTAAAGTACTTGTAATCATCGATTCTCTATCTAAATAAACCCCTGTTTTTTCTTGGTATTTTCGCCACCACCACGGAATCTTACATTTTTCCATAGATGGTGCATATCTAAAAAAACCAAAAAGAAAAGTCTGATTTTCTTCATCTATTTCTTTACTTTTTGGATAAACACGCTCTAAAGCTCTTGTAGTAGTCCACTTTAAGCCATCGGTTTGACGAGCTGGATTGAGTGAAGAAGTCGCAGCAAAACGATTACATCTAAACCCAAATTTTTCTTTTGTGAACCAATCACCATACATGAGCGATATCGCCCCTGCACTTATTAATCCTATTGTTATTCCATCCATTTTTTACATTCCTCTCTCTGCTGTTTTAATATTATTTTGTTCTAGCTTTTGTTCTTGCTGGTGTTGTACGATTTTTTGTGCAACATCGAGCAATGTTATATCTTTATTTTTTGCTACCTCTTCCGCTGATTTCAATACAGCTACAAAAATAGCAGCTGAATCTTCAATATCAATTTCTTTAAATTTTTGATTTAAAGCTGAAAATACATTTTTAACATCATCTATTTTTATTGATTTTAAATTTTCTAAAGCAGTTTTTTCGTATTCCTCAACTATTTTTTCTTTTACTTTTTCACCAGTTTCTAAATATGTTATTACATTATCTACATTTTCATATTTTGAAGCTAATTTTGCAATCGTTCCTTTTTCCACCAACTCTTCAATTATCTCTTCTTTTTCTTCTTCTTTTAAATCTTCAAGATTATCTTTTTTGATATTATGCTCTTGAGCGATTTCATTTTGAGATAAAGTTTGTTTTTGAATTTCAGCTTGAATAATTTCAGCTTTTTTCTGTAAGACTTCTAATTTTGCTTTTTTATTTTGTTCTTGAACAGCTTCTTCGTTTGCTATCATATCTAATATCTCTAATTCTTTTTCTTGAAGTTTTGTGATATCCAATTTTGAGATATTTTCTGTATATTCTTTTTTTGTCATAATCTTATCCTCTGTTTTAATATTATTTTGTTCTTGATACTGCTTTATCAATTCGGAAGCGTTCAATTTTTCTGATTCGTTCGCTGCTCTTTGTAGTAGATCTTCTAAATTATCCGTAAAGATAAAAGCTTCAAACTTTGCTCTTGTGATTTGAGTATAAAAATCATTAAATGAAGCTGCTTGAGAGTTAGCTACAGCGATCACTTTATTTGTTGTTTTTCCTTGACTGGCAAAATCTGTAATTGCGTAGGCGTGATCTAAATATTTATACTCATTTGTATTAATAGTAACCTCTTCTTTATCAAACTGTACTGTTATATTATCCCCATTTATATTTATAATTGTTCCCATCATACCATTTGTCACACCTACCTTCTTATCTCCTTTCTTTGCTATTAGCTGGTCACCGATTCCAAACTCTTTTTCATCTTCTATGAATTGATTAAGTGAGTTACCATTTTTTGATAAATCAACAGTTTCAACAAAAGTATTTTTTCGATTTGTATGTTCAATTTTTATAGTGTTATTTTCTGCATTAATATCGATAATTTTAGCTTCTCGCCCTGCTGTTATACTTCCTATATTTTTTGATAGAAATAGTTTCTGATCTAAAGAATAATGTAAATAACTTCTTTTTTCTAAATCACTCAAACTTGGTGTTTCTCTTGTTTGAAAAGTTTTTGTATTTGTAACTTCACCAGTGCTCACTAAAAAATCTCTAATATCTTTGTTTAATTGTTTTCTGTCTGTGTTTGTAGTAGTTATAAGTAAAGAGTTGTGTCTATCTTTTAAATATTCAGTTTTAGCAGCTAGTAAACGATCATCAGTTTTTTTTATTTCTTTAGTAGTATCTTTCAATATTCCTAAAGCACTTGTGATATCTTTATCAAGTATATTTTTTACTGCATTTCTCATTTTGTCGGTTTTTTGTCTGTTCCCCTCATTTAAGTAAACTGTAGAAAATCCGTTTCTTTGCATTCCTGGAAATATATCCCCTTGACTAATACTCTTCTTTTGGTTTTTATCTCCAGAAAAAACAATCTTTAAATTATTCTCTTTTGCTATTTTTAGTAAATCGTGTGTATCTCTTAATCCCATCATTCCCGCTTCATCGACGATAACTAAAGCGTCTTTGACATCATTACCATTTGTTTGTAAAAACTTAGCGACGGTATAGCTCTCTTTAATTCCTGCTTCTTTTGCTAAGTTATTTGCTGCCGTTCCAGTAGGTGCAAGTGCCACTATTTTTCTATCAGATAATTCTGCGACGCTTTTTACAATTTCTAAAGATGTAGATTTTCCTGCTCCTGCAACACCTTGAGCGATTACAATTTGACTGTCACTCTCTAATATTGTATGAGCTAGTTCAACCTGTCCTTTTTTGAGTTCAAAGCCTTTATCAGCTTCAAAATCTTTTATTGCTTGATTTACGATTTCTTTATCATCTGTAATTGAAAAGTTTTTTTCATCTTTTAAGCTAAAGATATACTCCTCTTTTTGTAAGACCTCAAGCGTTGTATATTGGTTTTTCTCTTTGTTAATAGTTATCAGTTCTTTCTGACTTTCAAACTCTTTCACAATATCTTCAATCGATAGATCAGTTGTAAGTGCAACTTTTAGAGCATGTTTATAAATATCTTCTTTTTTGAATACTGATTGTTTGTCTGTAATATCTTCTAAAGCAATATCGACCGCAGTAGTAGCAGTCATATTTCGGATTTGTAAATTTTCTTTTGTTTGTTTTAATTGTTCAATATCAGCACCGACAAATTTTAATTTTGAAATGTTATCTTCTTGTATTTGCATACGATCTTTATTCTTATCTTTCCATTTCGCTGTTTGTTTTTGAGCTGTATGACTTGCCTTGTAGCTAGTTTGACCTGATTTTTCCATCTCTTCTTTAATAGCTTTACTTCTTTGTGAGAACTCTTCTCTTAGTTCTTGACTTACATTTTTAGCTTTAAATGAACCAACTTTGACATCTAGTATCTCGGTTTCAATCCCCATCTTTTGAAGATTCTTCGCTAATTCGTTTCTTTGAATTTGTCCTATAAGTTGATGATTTAACATCGTCTGGTTAAATTCCATACTTTTATATTTTCCGTTTTTATCTTGCACAAAGTTCATCATTAAACAATGCTGATGTAAGTGCATATCATTATCTCTACTTTCACTATGATCAAAGCGTGTAAATAATAATTTATTTTGAGCTGTATTATCTCCTTTTATCTCACTTCTACTTTTTGCAGTTGAATAGTTAGCTTCTACATAATCCAAAGCAGTATCGATTGATTTATTAAAAGCTTCTCTTATTTTTGCTTTTTCTGATTCACTAGCAATCTCATATAAAATAGATATCGATTTATCAGCTGCGAAAGTTAAATCTAAAGCTGCTCTTTTTCTGTCTCCATTTTCATCTAAATCTTTTTTTTGTAAGTTTAAAAGTTTTTCTTTTGTTTGAGGATTTTCAGCTTTTAGCAATGAGTCGAAATCTTCTAAGTTGAAATCTGTTAATCCCAAATCATCTTTTAATTTTCCATAAAATGAACCTTGCTCAAATTCATTATTTAAATAATAAGTATCTTTTTCAAAGTAATTTCTAGCACCTTGAGCTGTTGCGATTTTTGGTCTTGCTAACATTTTTATCCTTTATGGTTATTTTATGTTTATATTATATCATTTTAAGATAATATTGTCAATCTTATTTATCATTTTAGGTTATTATTATTTAAATATATTGCTTATTAAGATATTTAAATAAGCTAAGATAAAGAGGGCATAAGGAGACTTGAAAAGTCGGATAAAACCCCTGTTTATCGTGTGTGTAACTACTTGTAACCTCTTAGTAACTATATGTAATTAAACTGTAACAAGAATGTAACTAGTTAGTAACTCTGTAAAGAAAGGCACCGAACCCACCTGTGAGGTGGAGCGGTGCCTTTTTTGATAGAAGAGGCTTATTTATGAATAAATAACATCACTTAAATCTGCATCCAATATCTCGTTTTTTTCAACATTTTTAGATTCTTTAAAGAGAGATTTTTTAGTAGTTTCAGTTGGTTTTGGTGATTCAAAAGTTTCTACTTTTTTAGTTATAACTGGACTATTATTTTTCAGTTTATTAATCCATTTTGTTACATTCACTCTTGAAGTTTTGACACCATTCTCATTTAAAAAATCTGCTATTTTTTGATGAGAATAGTCATCATTTAATAACTCTAAAATCTCATTTTCAAATTCAAACAATTTAGATTTAGCTTTTGTATTTTCTTTCTTTTTAAATTGTTCAAGTGTCATTTTTAATCTCCTTATATAAAAAACTTTAATGCGATTGCAGAAATTAAACCGCCGACAAATGCAGAAATCAAAACAACAATAACTGTCTTAATTAATTTTTCATTTGCACAATCTTTAAAATCTTCACCGACTCTCTTTAAACGATTCAGATTTAGTCTAAGGTCTAAATCTTCTTCCTCTAGTTTAGAAAAAATACTGTTATCCTGTAATCCTTTTCTAATCTCTTTTACCAGCTCTTCTTTGATTCCTTTTGCATCAAAATCCTCTTTTATTTTTTCTAGCCGAGATACCATCTCAGCTATGTCATTACTTAAAAATTCAAGTTGCTCATCTGTAATTATATTTGCTTTCATTTATTGCTCCAATTTAATCGCTATTTTTTCAAGCATAGGGCTGATATATTCAGAATAAAGATTATGAGCATTTTGCACAAGTCCTCTCTCTTTTGTAATTATCAATCTTTTTGCACCATCTTTTTCTGCTCTTTGTCTATCTGTTATTTCTTTTATATCTTGATCAATTAAAGATTTTAAAACAATTCCCATCGCTCTACTTTTCTTAATGGCTTTTGAATTTTTAATGACAAAATAACTATTTTCATCATCCAAATCAATTCCAAATTTATCTTTTAATAATTTTTTATTATTAAAAAATGTTTCAAATTGTTCAGAAATATCATTATTGTACTCAATAGGGTCAAATCTATTAAAAGCAATGATTATTTTTGTCGGATCAACAAGCCCTTTTATATTGGTTAAAAATTTATATGCAACATTAAAGTCATCTGCTCCATCCATAGCGGGCAATACGATTAAATCTATATTTGAATATAAATTACTTGTTTTCAATGCACTATGCAATTTGTCAAGCATAACAGCACCACAATCAATTACTTTCACCCCATCATCTAAAAGTTGATTTTCAAACTCATAAAATGCGTCTGAAGTTTCATTTACGAAATTAATCTGTTCTGATTCATAATAACCCTCGGTGTTTAGTTTTTTATCACTTTTGTTAATAAAATCAATCTCTAATAATTTAGAATCATCTAAATAACTTGCTATTATTGATGAAATTGTACTTTTTGCACAACCACCTTTCCAGTTGTATGTTAAAATGTTCATTTCTTATTTCTCCTTGTTTATTTTAATTTTGTTTGATCTAAATTTTGTTTGATGAAATTTTCAATATCAGCTAATTTCTCACCTGTTGCTCTATCTTTTGATACTTCATCTTTTAGTACACTTCTCACTAATTTTAAATTTTCCATCATCTCTTCATATTGTTTGTTTGTCATTTTCTTTTTTCCTTTATTTATTTTTTTGAATAACATAATATTCGTCTGTCTCAAAAATTGAAACATTTCCTGCTCTTTTGATATACACTTGTGTTTGATTGTCTTGATTGCTGATGATGAATCCATTCGTTCTTATTGCATTTCCGATTTCGTAATCTTTACCGAATTTTTTTGACATATTTTCTTCTTTGTAGCTATAAAGTTCACTCATTGCATAAAAAGCAATTATAATACCAATAATTAAACCGCTAAACCCCCACACTATTGTATTCCAGACTTTAAAAGTCTTTATACGATCATTGAAGCGATTGAAATTTGAGAGAGCGTATTCCATTTCCTCAAGGTCTTGGTGTAGCTTTTTGACTGCTTTTTGAGATGTTTTTTGTTCATCAATATTTTTTTCTGAATATAAACTAATCTTCTCTTGCAACTCTGCTTTTTCTTCTTTTTGTTTTTCTAGCTGCTCTTCTAATCTTTCTATCTCCTTTTTATATTTGATACTGTTATCTGTTCCGCTTTTTTGTCGTTCCACTCCTTTTGATGGAGTAGGTGAAGAGGTGATCTCATTTCCCAATTCTTCATCCAAACTTCCCATATTGTTTTCGCCAAATTCCATCTCTTCTTCATCTTCATAGTTATCTTCAAAACCCATTTCTTCTCCTTTTTTATTTTTGAAATATTAATAAAATAATAATATTAATAAGTAAACTAGCCGCGGATATCATCCAAAAATTAGCTTTTTTATTTGCAAACCAGATCAAACTATTCAATTGTGAACTTCTATAATAATTTTTGTATTTTTCAGATAAAATTTCTTCTACTAAATAAAACGAAGCAATAAAAGCAGGTACTATTTTGATAGCCATCAAAAACTCGATGCTGTAGTCTGCAACTACTGCTAATCCAGCAGTTGCAATTACCAAAGCAAATGTTAGAAAAGTTTTTAAAATCAAATTAATTTTTGACATTATTAACATACCTGTAGTTGCTCCTATTAGTATTGCTAATGATGTTATCAATAGCGGCGGTTCTGTGTGTCTTAGAGAATCACTCGTAAAGCTAAAATCAAAATGACTAAACAGCGAAATTGAGATCAATAATAAAAGTGAATATTTTAATAATATTAATTTGTACAATTCGACTTTTTCAAAAGAGATATTTTTATTATCTTTTGTAGAAACATTTAAAATATTTTTATTTGTTTCTTCTATTTCTACATCCTGCTTATATCCTCTTAAAGTTGATATAAACAAACTAGCTGCTGTCGTTTCTCGTAGAAAATTTACTGTTTTAGTTTTCATTTTGTGAACTCTCCTTTTATTTCTAAAGCTTCAGATTCGACGCACCATTTTTTAGTAGCTTCTAAAATTTCTTCGTAGTTTTGGAAACCTTTAAAATAATCTGTTTGATCTGAAATTGAATAATCACTATTTATTTTAAAAAGTGATTTAAATTTTTCGTCGTAAGTCAATCCCTCTCGATTTGAAAGTGTCGAATCGCTAACATCAAAGTATGGACTTTCGTCGTCATAAAAAGTAAATTGAATGTTTTTAAACTTTGGCAAGTCAATCTCTTTATCTTTTAATAATTGTTTGTCAAATAGCTTTCTTATCTCTTTCCCTAATTGCTCACTCTCATTTTTTAATCTTAATATTCTTTTCATTTTAAAGCTCCTTGTTTATTTTGTTGTACACCTACATACTTATCAATTTTAATAAATACTTTTAATAATCCCTCACTTAGCTCGTCAAAAGCATAATTCTCTAAATTATTAGAAAAAACATTTTTCACATTTTTTAAACTTGAGATATATTTCTCCATTATCTTGCTTTGATGACTTTTGAAATTTTCAACTTTTTTGATATATACATCAATCTGTCTTTTTATATTTGGTATCTCTTCTCTTCTTTCTTTGCTTATCATCTTTTTTCCTTTTTGGTTATTTTATGAGTATATTTTATCATATTAAGATAACTATGTCAAGTTTTTTTATCCTTTTTGACAATTATTTATTAGAATTATTGCTTATTATGATATTTTCTGTTATAATTACAAAAAATATCAAAGGATAAATAAAAAAATGACACATGAAGAATTTAAAAATAGACTCAATAAATTAAATCTAAATCTAAAAACATTTGGTGAAATTATTGATCTTCCCTATAGTACTGTTAGCAAATGGGGGCGATCAAACGGCATCCCCTCTTGGTTAGATTCTTGGTTTGATCTCTATGAAAAAAATCAATCGTTAGAATCAGTAAAAAATGAGATCATCTTACTCGCTGAAAAACTCAAATAATTAACTCCTTTATTCTTTTTTTGATTTTAATCTCATTCACTACAATTAATGTAATGAATGAGATTGTTAAAAATATTGAAATATAATAAAGCGGTGCTGTTACAAATAAGAATAATATATATACTATAATCCTAGTCCACACAGTCATATTTCGTAATCTCCACCATTGCATTTTTTTCTCTTTTCTTAAATCTGATTTTAGATTTTCAAAATCTTTTAGTTCTTTTAAATCTCTTTGATCTCTAAAAAATGGCTCGTAAAAAATCACTAAAACAGCTAAAATGTAAGTCACATAAATAATAGCCATCATTAAATATTCTAAAAGAAAAATAGCTTCGCTTGATAATTGAAATGGATTGAGTTCTAAAAAGAACTTTGAGCCGAAAAAAAGACCAACGAACAATATCGCTGGCATAACTATATAAATAAAATATCTTACATAAATATTCAAATCTTTTATGATTGAATAAATTAATAAATTGTTATCAACTTTTCTTGAAAAAAACAATGCCAGAAAATCTGACATTGGAAGTTTGTTTGTTTGTGTTTTCATAGTTTTAATCCTTTTAGATTTTTAATTGTTTGTTTTCTTGCACTAAAGTATCGACACTATTATCGAGACTACTGCTACCTGTAGCTATACTAAATAAGCTAAATATTATCGTGTGAGTTGTTGTTATTGTTTTCCAGATAATTACTACACTAAAGAGACATAACGCCACATTCAAGATACCATCGAAAAAATAGATCTTGTACACTTCGATTACAGAAGCCTGTGAAGTTTGAAGATTACTTAACATACCCTCTATAAATCTCTTTTCAAGAGAACCAACAAATATTTTCATCAAGTAATATGCATTCATTGCAATCCAAACTGATAAAACGAATATTGGTATCTCTAACATAGTTGCCAAGACTTTCATTGTAAACTCTTGCACTGCTTTGAAATTACCCTTAGCGAATAGCACGGGAACTAAAAACAACGAAATGAAATGATAAATAAATATCTTACTCATGATAATAATGTATCGTGCGATCCCTATCAAAAACAATGAGAGAATTGGAAGAATTAAGAGAAGTGTAGTCGCTGCTTCATATGCATAGGAAAAGCCAATTATTTCTGGGAAAAATTTTCCACTTGCACCACCTGCAACTGCTCCTGTTATTGTTTGTAAAAAAGTATCAATGAACGGTACACTTATCAACGACATTGATTCAGTTGTTGCTCCGACAGCAGCACCACCTGCACCGCCCAGAATCATTGCATGATCTTTAGAAATTTGATAAATTTGGCTCGCTCCAGGTACCAATAAATATGGGACTGAACTTAAGAATTTGTGTACTGTGCTATCCATCAATCCTGTATCAATTTTAGTCTTGAGTGATTCTAAAATATAATCATTATTTACAACTGATCCTATGTTTTCTGTTTGCATAATAGTAACAGGCAATCCTAAAATTCCCAATAACCCATAATCTCTATTTAACTCATACTGAAATTTTATAAGATTTTTTAATATTGCAATTTTTCCTGCATCCGCTGTTGCTAAATCATCCGTAGATTTAATTAAAGATTCGATATGATTTTTATATCTAGTATTATATATATTTGCTTTGTGATTTGCTTTTCCGCACGCACTTAGCGAGATAAAAGGATATCTTTCACCCTCATTTGTATCATCGAAATAGTTGCTTACTAGTCCACCATTTGTAACTTTTTCATAATAAGTCGCACCGTTTCCGATCGCCACATTGTGTGCATAAAAACTGTTCTCATTGGTCGGAAATATTTTATTACTAGTACCAGATATTTGAGCTAGAGAAGTCACATTGTAAATATCTTTACAAAAATTTGCGATATTTTGATTGATTTTAAAATAATTTTCTGTTTGCATACTTTGAACTTTATTATGAATAATATCATTTTCATTCGATAGACCTGCTCTTGAAATTAAAGAATCCATTTCGCTGTCTACAATCACATCAGTAGCATCACTCGCCCATTGCATAAAAAGATAATATCCTGTTCTTTCGAAATTTTGAAAATGAGATTTCATCACTTCGTATTTTTCAGTATATTCTCCAGACACAACTTCAATCTCTTCTCTTGATACAGGAAAAAATACTAAGAACCCAACTAGAAGAGTACTAATAAATGGAATTTTTTTTGAATTCTGATGTGAGTTATTTTCTATCCTATCAGCAGCAGCTGAGCCAATCATTCTACCAATTCCGAATATCGCAAAAAATATTATCATCATGAATAAATATAAGATAGCTAAATCTGATAATTTTGCATAAACATCAGCAATAGTAGCGGCTTTCGCAGATATGAAATCAGTGTTATTATTAACTGTATTAACAGTTGATCCATCAATCGACGAGATATCGGTCATTGTAGTATCTGTAATTTGTGAGTTGTATTCTGTGTGAAGTGAAACTCTATTTGTAGCTTTTGTAGATTGAATATCAATAATAGCTGTGTCAGATAAAATTGCAGACAATAAAATATCTGAAATATTTAAATAATTACTGCCAGAGTAATCGTCAATTGAGTTTTTGATTGTTTTTTTTACTTGATATAGATCATTGTAAATATCTTTTGAATCTTGAAGTTGAGAATACATTAAAGCTTTCACTTCTATTTCATCTTGCTTTAGTAGATCTTTACAACCATCTGGTAAAGCTAATTCAAAATAACCGAAAGGTCTATATTTTTCACCGATTTCACTGATCAAACAAGTATAAGTACCATTAGGTAAATTCGTATCATAAAGTGATGATGAGAACTCCGTTCCGATAATAGACGGACATTTGAACACTTCTTCGACTCTTGCAGTTGCTGAACTTGTAACTAGTTTATTATAACAAGTTGCTTTATCCATCGGATCTGGTATCATATCAGCTGCACTTGAATAGATTCCTTTCTCAATCAAAGTTTTTTCAGATAAAAATTGAAAATTATCCATTTGATATTTTTTTGTGTCTCCTCTTGCAAAATCTCCTTTTATTTGTTCTGCTGTTGGACTTGTATTCGCAAACAACGATATTGATAAGAGAAGAGATGATATAAGTAACTTAATCATGATAAAGACCTTTTTGTGATAAATCAATATGTTTTCTTTTCTTATTTTCAATCTTTTTCTTTAACTCTTTTAAGTGTGGAATATAAACTTCCTTAACATATTTTATGTTCGCAGCAAAAAACACTGATCTTCTTATTTCTTTATTTATTTTATAAATAGATGTATTTTCATCAAAAGATAATTTTGCACTTTGTAAATTTTTCAAAGTTTTCTCATAGTCAGATCGTGTGCTAATGCGAAACGAATTAAAAGAAAATTGATCTTGACTATCATCCCATCTATCGAGCCATTTCGCATAAATCTTTTTTGATTCTTCATCTTCAAGGTACCAGCTGTTAACATATGCGATTTTCACTTCTTCTGCACTTTTTGACCCAGTTAATACATGATATTGTTCTGAATCTCCGCACCCACTAAAAATGAAAACTGCGATTGCTGCACCTGTTATTGTAGTTTTGATTGTTTTTAAATTAGTTCTCATTTTTATTTCCTATCTGTTTTAATATTTTTTCACCATCTGCTCCTAATTTGTAATAGATAGTCACCTGTTTTGGCATAGTTGGGTGTTCAAGTCGGACACAAGATATTCCAATCTCTTTAAACTTTTCAAAATCAAAATTAAGATATGTGGGTAGTTGTTGTTGTGTTTGAGTAAAGTACCATGCAGCAATTGATTCACTTCCACTTTGTAGTTTTTTGAAGCTCCAACTGTAGTCTTGTTTTTCAATTTGAGTAGTTGAAGTAACCTTAATATTGTCAACCCATCTCATCCAGTTTAGTATGGTTTGATTATTTATGTTTGAATTGTAATGTTTGAATTTCAGAAATTCATCTTTAAAACTAACATTTGTAAAGTTTTTTGAATTAAAATAGTCTTCAAACTCGGTAGGTACCGTTGTTGTAGTTGTTTTATTTTCAGGTAGTACGACTTCGTCACTACCTATCGTACTACCCCTACTACTACTTACTACTACTACTTTATTACTATCTACTTTATTACTTACTACTTTACTACTATCACTTTTAGTATTCATGAGTCGGTTCAACTCTTTAAATTCACTCCCATTATTTCGTACTTGTAAAGATTTAATCTTTAACATAATTGCATCAATCCAAATATTTACAAGATTTTCTTCGATTTCTAGTGTTGAGTTAATACTATTTTTACTTTTCGTGTATCCAAAAAAAAGTGATACCTTGTATTTTTGAAGTTGATGTTTATTGGTACTCGTCAGTTGCACACTACCACCTGTAAAATCTTCTATTTTGTTTTTTGTTTTTTCAATTATTGTGTTGTTAACTAAATTCAATAATTGCTCATCTGTAAACATTTAATCATCCTTAATTACTAGTAATTAATCCATTTTTAAATACAATGTTATTGTCTATAGAATGGACAACTTAGTCTTAATCTCTTATTCCATACTTGGCGGTTAGGTAAGGGGTTAAGCTACTTTATTTTTTCTCTCTTTATGATATTTTATGTACTCTTGAATTTCGCTCATAACCCACAGGCTACTTCCGCCTATTTTTCTTGGCTGGGGAAACAACGATTTCCCATTTCCAACATATTCGTATATTTTAGATTTTGAGATCTGCACATACTCCATGACTGTAGCGATTTTGATTAATCTATCTTCCATTTTGTTCTCCTAAAACTTTGTTTATAATTGTTTATATTTTTATACAATAGGGGTTTATTTTTCTTGGCACCCTTTCTACCTCACCTAATTTTTATGGAGCTTAGTTCCCTCTTTATTAATGTCCTCTGTTTTTTTCATGTTTTTTTGAGGTTCATTCACTTCCGTCACATTATCAATTTTGATAAGCACTATTAAACTACTTGTTTAAATATTTAAATAATCATTCACAAATATTCTTTATTATTCGTTTTGATTTAGTATTATCACAATTAATTCCTTATATTATGCTTAAATAATCCATTATCATCCATTAATATTCATTAGTGGTTTATTTATGGTTTATTTGGTATAATTATAAATAATTTAATTTAAAGGATTAAAATTGGATATTAATCAAATAATTGATAGGCTCATGGATCATTATGGTGTTTATACTATTTCAGAACTTGCGGATAAAATGGGAGTCGGTCAACCTACAATTTCTCGATGGAAATTGAATAAAGATAAATCGATTAGAGTTGTTCAAAAAAAGTGTAAAGAATTAGGTATTTACGATAAAATTTTTAGTGATGGTAATAACAGTAATAATATAAATCAAAATAATTCTGTCTACAAATTGTTTAATATTTTATATCAATCACACCTAGAAAACAACAGCTTATCTGGACTTGAAGAGAGCCTAAAACAACAAATAGTTTTAGAAAAAATTAAGCCTATTTTTAGAGATATGTATGCAGAAAAGAATTTTTTCAAATATCTGCTGAAAGGTTCACATGGTAATAAAACCGCAAACTTACTACTCTTGAATAGAATTTTAATTAATTATAATAAAGATGAAATTGATATTAAAAATGCTAAAGATACTTTAATTAAACTCATTCTATCATTTAATGATATGGAAGAATTTAAAAAAATTGCAGTAGGTAAAAATGAAAAAGAAATAAAAAATAGTTTGATTGATTTTATAAAAAATAAAATTGATGATCTATCAGCTTATACTATACTTACTAATATACCAGAAGTTCTGGAAGCTATAAAAGAAAATCTAACAGTACTAACTAAAGTTTATTTTATTGACGAAAAGAAAGATTAAAGACCATCCAAATAATTGACATTAAAAATATATTTTTGTATAATACATCTGAAAACATAACTGAATCAATCTCTAAGGACTAATTACCCTTGGATAATTTTTAA